>NZ_NTLW01000217.1:0-24367 GCF_002632075.1 Pseudoalteromonas sp. ESRF-bin5
CTTGCAAAGCTTGATAAAGAAACGTTTGTACTTGATTTAAAAATGCCAGCTAAGCCAGTCACGTTGCAAGGTTATAAATTTACCATGACGGACGATCACACCATTGAGGTTGAAGTAGCTAAATCACAGGGCTTAAATGCAGTGTTTAGTGCGCTTACAGAGCAAGGCAATACTGTATTAAGTATGCGTAATAAGGCCAATCGATTAGAAGAGCTATTTGTAGGATTACTAGAGCAAGGGCGGGGCGAATAAATGTTTAAATATGGCGTAGCGCTAAAAAGTATATGGATTAAAGAGTGTATTCGTTTTCTACGTATTTGGGTGCAAACTCTAGTACCACCTGCCATAACAATGAGTTTGTATTTTGTTATTTTTGGTAACCTCATAGGCTCGCGCATCGGTGAAATGGGTGGGTTTAGTTATATGGAGTTTATTGTACCGGGCTTAATAATGATGTCGGTTATTACAAACTCATACTCTAATGTGGCTTCTAGTTTTTACTCAACTAAATTTCAAAAAAGTATAGAAGAGCTGCTTGTTGCGCCAGTGCCTAATTACATAATTGTACTTGGTTATATGGGCGGTGGTATGACGCGTGGTATGATGGTGGGCTTTA
This sequence comes from Pseudoalteromonas sp. ESRF-bin5, assembly GCF_002632075.1. NCBI lineage: Bacteria > Pseudomonadati > Pseudomonadota > Gammaproteobacteria > Alteromonadales > Pseudoalteromonadaceae > Pseudoalteromonas > Pseudoalteromonas sp. ESRF-bin5. The sequence continues at coordinate 617 of NZ_NTLW01000217.1, forward strand.
TTGTTACCTGTGTATCGCTGTTGTTTGTTGATATTCAAATACACAATATATTTGTAATTATGGCAACGGTAATTTTAACCTCGGCGGTGTTTGCGCTAGGTGGTTTAATTAACGCTATTTATGCTAATAGCTTTGATGACATTAGTATTATTCCTACATTTATACTTACTCCGCTAACGTACTTGGGTGGCGTATTTTATTCAATTACTTTGCTACCTGAGTTTTGGCAAAATGTATCGCAAATCAACCCCATCATCTATATGGTTAACGCATTTAGGTACGGGTTTTTAGGTGTATCGGATGTTGATTTAACCGTCGCATTAGGTGTTATTTTAGTGTTTATTACCGTGCTATTTACTGTTGCGCTTACATTAATCAAAAAAGGTGTGGGGCTAAGACACTAATGAGTGATGCAAATTCTCGAAGTATTGTATCTAATCAGGCCGGTATTCACGAAAAGCTTGATGAAATAGTAAATAAGCATTTAAGCGCCGAGTTTAAAAAGCCCATTGCAGCACACACGCAAGCGGCATTTGATGAGGTTAATGAAAAGGTTAAGGCATTTAATGGCCCTCTTATTTTAGACTCTTGCTGTGGTGTAGGTGAAAGTACTGCTAACTTAGCTAAGCTTCATCCTGATGCTCTTGTGGTCGGGATTGATAAGTCGTCGCATAGGCTTGATAAACACGACGTTCAATATAAGCAAAGCGACAGTGGTCAGTATATTTTGGTACAGGCTGATTTAAATGATTTTTGGCGCTTAGCAGTTGCAGCAAATTGGCAGCCTAGCCACCACTATTTGTTGTATCCAAATCCATGGCCTAAATCTAAACATATTCAACGCAGATGGCACGGTGCAGCTATATTTCCTTATATTGTTAAGTTAGGTGGCTTATTAGAAGTACGCAGTAACTGGGACATATATGTTAAAGAATTTGCAAGGGCGCTTGAACTAACCAGCCATATTTGCGAAGTACAGCCTTATCACAGCGACGATGCAATCACCCCGTTTGAGCGAAAGTATTGGGCCAGTGGTCAGCAAAGTCACCGGCTTATTATTGATTTAACCTAAGTTATTTTTAAGCGTTTTTCTATCGACTCAAAATAGCTTTATCACTAATGTTTGGTTAATTAACAGACTAAGTCAGCATTTTCTGGTGTAGCAAATTGCGGCGCAGGTTGGGCAAAATAGTTACCCTGCATGAGCGTCACATTTGCTTTTTGAAGCGCATTTACAATGGCTGCATTTTCGACAGATTCAGCTATAAGCAGTAAATCTAATTGGTTAGCAAATGCCGCTATATGCTCAATAAATAAGTAAATGTCGTTATCGTGTATTATCTGTTTTATCAATCCGCCATCTAACTTAATACCGTCAACTTCAAGTTTTAGAACATTTGAAATATTTGAATAACCGCTACCAAAGTCATCAATTATTACCTTAACGCCTTTACTTTTAACCATAGAAATAAATGCTTTAACTTCAGAATAATTTGCAATCGCTTGGGTTTCTATTAACTCTAAAGTGATATTGCTTGGGTGCGGATAGCGTTTTAGCTCGTTAGTGATGAACTCATTTAAGCTTGGGTCTAACATGTCTTGCGCTGTTATATTTAAGCTCCAACAAATGTTCGTTTTTCTAAAGCGGCTAATGCACTGTGAAAATATAGTGCGGGTTAATAACCCGTCCATTCTGGAGCGAGTAACTACATTTAAAAACGCATCGGGTTTTAAAATCTCTCCGCTTGCGGTAACCATTCGCGCCAAACATTCGTACTGCACTATCTGATTTGTTTTGGTATCTATTATTGGCTGAAAGTAAGGCACAATGCGGTTGTTATCAAATGCATCATGCACTTCTTTGGCCATTTCTACATTATATTGATATTGAGTTTTAACATCGTGAAGTGCTTTAGAATAATTAATAACTGTGTGTCTACCTTGCTTTGCTTGTAGTGCAGCAATATGAGCATTTTCAAGTAATAGTGATTTATTACCCGTCGCAATACCAGCACACAATGTAATGTATATAAATGGATCAGTTAATAAAGGCGTATTGGCATTATAGGTTTCGATTAAATCGCTCAGCTCTTCATAAGGTGTTTCTTTAGGTGATAGCAGCACCAATTTATTGGTGGCTAAGCGGTATAAATGACAGTTGGCAGAGCAGCGGCTCTTAAAATGCATAAGCAAGTTTTTCATTACTTTATCGCCGATTTCGGTGCCGTAAAAGCTATTTATATCTTCAATTTCATTAACCCAGACAACAGCTAACTGCATATGATGACTGTTACTTTTTTTAAGTAAGTACTCCAACGCAATGTGGTTTTCAAACCCAGTACTGGAGTCGGTTGCTAATGAGCGCTTAAGTAAGTAAACATAAATAGCGGCAACGAGTACAGCTATAAAAAAGAAGAAGCTTGCCATAGCTGCTGCTTTGGAGACGCTTTCGCTTAGCTTTTGGTTAAGATCAAGAATCGTTATATCAGCGCCAGTAAGGTAAGTTTTACCAGTTTTATCGTCAACAAAAGGGATAAATATAGTTTTAAAGTGTCCCCATTGATCGGCCGACACTTCAAATACCGGCTCAGTGGAGTAAAAAGCGCTTATGTTGAGATCAGTTGCTTCTGGGTATATATCTAAATATTGCGTTATTTTGCCATTGTTCATATCGTCTTGCGTATAGCTTGATGCAGTAAAGTATACGCGGTTGTTTTTTAATATCATTGCATATACATATGCCACATCAAGCGCTTGTGCAAACTCAGAAAGTTGCCTGCTTTTGACTTCATAGTCAAAAAAATTAATTTGACCGTTTTGGTTCATGGTATTTAGGTAGTCATCACCGAGTATATGCTTAACACTGGCTGCGGCATTAAGAAGGCGCGCATCAACAGATTCCATAATTTCAGCGCGGGTTGTGTGGTAGGTGTAGTAAATATAGACCACTAAGCTGACTAAAAATAAAGCAAAACCAGCCACTAACCAGCTCACTTTTACTCTTCCCTTAAGCATTGCTTGTCCCTTTTTTGTTGTTTTAATGATTATACTTAAAATACAAAATTGCCCAATAAATAATTAGTATTTATTAGATTAAATAAAATTTTAATTAAATTAACACTTTTTTGTCATGCGTGGTGTTGCTTTTAAGGCTTTTAACGAGACATTTTACTTATATTGCAGTACAGTTAGCGCAATTATTTAGAAACACTATTGCTTAACTTACCGCCATATTTGGGCGTTTTTACTAGTTAAACAGGTGTTTTAGCAACACACACACTAGGTATTAAGATGGATCAAAAGCGTTGTGCCGTCGCCTCTAAAGAAAGCCTCAAGCGTATATTTACTGTACCTGAAGCGCCTGACTCAACTTTAAGCAAAATTGAGCTTGAAATATCGAGTAATTTAGCAGGTTTTTTAAACGAAAATATAGCGGCAATCGAAAAACCATTACATGAAATTGAAAAAGACTTTCAAGCTGCGGTGATCCCAGAAAACCCAACGTTTGTATCTGCTTATGCTCAAGACATAATGGAGCAACTTGTTGCTCATTCTGTGCATACGGCTGCACCAAGTTTTATTGGTCATATGACATCAGCTTTACCGCATTTTTTACTGCCACTTTCAAAGTTGATGGTGGGACTAAATCAAAATCTAGTAAAAATTGAGACATCTAAGGCATTTACCCCCCTTGAGCGTCAGGTGTTAGGTATGATGCATCATTTAGCCTATGGCCAAAACGATGCGTTTTACTCTAAATGGATGCACAGCGCTAAAACTTCATTAGGTGCATTTTGCTCTGGCGGTACGGTTGCAAACATTACTGCGCTTTGGATTGCTCGAAATCGTTTGTTAAAAGCCGATGGTGAATTTACCGGTATTGCATCGCAAGGAATTGTGGCAGGTATGCTGCATTATGGGTACAAAGGCTTGGCGGTATTAATTTCAGAACGTGGTCATTATTCATTAGGTAAATCGGTTGATTTATTAGGGATAGGGCGCGACAACTTGGTTGGTATTAAAACAACTGATGACAACAAGGTCGATGTAAATGCCATGCGAGACAAAGCCCGCGAGCTTGAGTCTAAAGGCATTAAAGTAATGGCAATTATTGGTGTTGCAGGCACAACCGAAACCGGCAATATTGATCCCCTCAACGAAATGGCTGATTTAGCGCAAGAGATTAACTGTCATTTTCATGTTGATGCGGCTTGGGGTGGGGCAACGTTATTATCTAACACTTATCGTCCTCTGCTCAATGGTATTGAGCGAGCAGACTCAATAACAATTGATGCCCACAAACAAATGTATGTCCCGATGGGCGCAGGTTTAGTGCTGTTTAAAGATCCCGCTGCAACCGATGCAATAGAGCATCATGCTGAGTATATATTGCGTAAGGGCTCTAAAGATTTAGGTAGCCACACACTAGAGGGTAGCCGCCCTGGTATGGCTATGTTAGTGCATGCTTGCTTACGTGTTATTGGCCGTAAAGGCTATGAAATGCTAATCGATCGAAGTATAAAAAAGGCAAAGTATTTTGCTGATTTAATCAAGGCAGACGAAGATTTTGAACTTATTTCAGAGCCTGAGCTATGTTTGCTTACTTATCGCTATGTGCCTAAGCAAATAAAACAAGCGATTGCTGAGGCTGATGAAAAAACACGGATTGATATTTTTGCTTCACTAAATCGTTTTACAGCCAGTATGCAAAAACGCCAGCGTGAATCTGGACGCTCGTTTGTATCGCGTACTCGTTTGACTCCAGCTCAATACGATAATCAACCTACGGTTGTGTTTAGGGTTGTACTGGCTAACCCGCTTACCTCGGGTGTGATTTTAAAAGAGATATTAGCTGAGCAAAAAGAGCTTGCTAAAACAGACCCAGTATTTAAAAAGTATTTAAGCAAATACATGAAATAGTAAATTTAGTATTTATAAAAAAGACGCTGTTAAGCGTCTTTTTTATTGCTTAGCTAAAAGCAACAGGCTTTTATAATATTGCTAATGATGTGCTGTGAAGGCTTTATTTTTTCCATTGCTAAAAATTCGTCAGGCTGATGCGCCTGATTAATAGAACCTGGTCCCATAACTATGGTTTCACAACCCAGTTGCTGAATAAAAGGTGCTTCTGTGCAGTAATTAACAGCAATGGCTTTTTGGCCCGCTACCTTTTCAGCAAGTTGAACTAGCGCGCTGTCGGTTCTGCCAGTAAATGCGGGTATTGGGTCATGTAGGTCAATAACACTTACTGAGTTTGGGTATTGCTCGTTTATGTCTTTTGTTGCATCTAGCAGCAGTGCTTGGAGCTCTTGTACGCTCAACCCTGGCAATGGGCGCATATCAATATGCATTTCACAACACCCACATATTCTATTTGCGTTGTCACCACCATGAATATTACCCAAATTTAAAGTAGGATAAGGTATTTCAAAGTGATTTAGTGAATACTTATTCTTTAATTGCTCTTTTAAGATCAGTAATTTTGAAATCACTTTATGCATAACTTCAATGGCGTTTAGACCACGTTCGGGATCTGAGCTATGGCCAGAACGACCGACAACTCTTATTGCAGTACTCATATGCCCTTTGTGTGTAAATACTGGTGTCATATCAGTAGGTTCGCCAATTATACAGCGAGCAGGTTTTAAATTAGGATGCTTACAAATTTGCTGTGCGCCTGCCATGGTGGTTTCTTCATCTGCAGTGGCGAGTATTAAAATTGGCTGGGTTTGTTGCTTTTCATCAAGTTCACTAATTGCTTGCAGCACAAAAGCAAAAAATCCTTTCATATCAATACTGCCTAGCCCATACAGTTTGTTGTCGAGTTCTGTTAATTTAAACGGATCATGATTCCAGCGGCTGTCATCAAACGGCACTGTGTCGGTATGCCCAGCAAGCATTAAACCACCATCCCCGGCGCCACGTTTAGCTAATAAGTTATAACGCCCTTTTTTACCTTCCAGTTCTATTATTTCACAGGTAAAACCGAGCGTTTCACACCAGTGGGCAAGTAACTCGATAACGTTTTTATTACTCATGCATTCGCTGTCTTCAATTGCACTGATAGACGGGGCTGCAATTAATTGCTGGTACATAGAAATAAACGAAGGCAAAGACATAAAAAATTCCAAAATAACTATTCAATTTAATTGCATAACAATATAAAAGTATTTATGATGAATATCAATTCACTTTTTAAGCATAAATATATTAAGTAACACAATGATGATAATGCGACGATAATCAAAATTCATTAACAAAAAAGACTTACTTAGCACCTAAGCTAGTGTAAGCGAACACACAAATAAGTAGTAATAGATTTTAAGATAATGAGCAAATAATGAATGTAGCGATTATTGGCGCAAGTGGATACAGCGGCGCAGAACTAGCAAGCCTTGTGGCTAAACACCCAAATTTAAAACTGTCAGGTAGCTATGTATCTGAAGGAAGCCTAGATAAACACAAATTACTGAGTGATTTATATCCAGAGCACTTAGGTTTACTTGATACTCCTTTACTTCCTCTTACAAAGTCAGCGTTCGACGACATTAATGCGAATGCAGATTACGTATGCCTGTGTACCGACCATAAAGTAAGTGTAGATTTAGCCCCGCAATTTTTAGCGATGGGCAAAAAGGTGTTTGACCTATCGGGTGGTTATCGCCTAGCAAGCAATGATGATTACGTTACTTATTACGGCTTTGAACATAAGCACCCTGAGTTATTAAATGAATCGGCCTATGGTTTAGCTGAATGGAATAGCAACGACATTGCAAATGCAAATTTAGTGGCTGTTGCTGGCTGTTATCCTACCGCGGCGCTGAATGCGTTAAAGCCACTACAGCAAGCAGGTTTGTTAAGCGACGACAAAATTATTATTAATGCAGTGTCGGGTGTAACAGGCGCAGGGCGTAAAGCCAGTATAGGTACTCATTTTTGTGAAGTGTCGCTAGCGCCATATGGTTTATTTAATCATCGCCACGGACCAGAAATAGAGCAACACCTTGGTCATCAGGTTTTATTTACCCCTCATTTAGGGAACTTTGCTCGCGGTATTTTAGAAACCATTTACGTGCAACTAAAACCTAATGTTACAAGTGAGCAAGTGGCTAAGGCCTACAGCGTGCTTGAAAACGAGCCTTTAATCCGCTTGTTAGGTAGTAAGATCCCGTCAATTAAGGGAGTTGCAAAGCAGCCTTATGTTGATATTGGTTGGCAGCAGCAAGGCTCTCAACTCATTGTTATGGCAGCCATTGATAATTTACTAAAAGGTGCTGCAGGGCAAGCTCTGCAGTGTATTAATTTATCAATGAATTTAGACCACACCACAGGCTTAAAAGGAGCGTTTTAATGGCTAAAAAAACGTGGGTTATTAAGCTTGGCGGCGCTGTACTTAACACTGAAAAAGCAGCTCATGCGTTATTTGATGTGTTGTCTAATCAGCCAAGTCATAACTTTGTAATTGTGCATGGTGGCGGGGCATTAGTCGATACATGGTTAAAAGAAGCCGGTTTTGTTAGCGCTAAGCATCAAGGTTTACGTATTAGCCCGGCAGAGCAAATGCCCCATATAGTTGGTGCACTTGCAGGCTGTGCAAACAAGCAGCTAATGGCTCAAGCTATTGCTGCTGGCCACAAACCTGTGGGTTTAAGCCTTTACGAAGCAGGCGTAACCGCATCGCAAAAGCTCAAAGCATTGTGCCTAGTAGGAAAATGCGAAAGCAACAACGACTCTATTATTAACGATTTACTAAACGTCGGGCGCTTACCAATTGTTAGCTCTATAGGTTTTGACGAGCAAGGGCTTTGGTACAACGTTAATGCAGACGAGGCAGCGGCAGCTATCGCCAATAATTTAAATGCAGAACTTATTTTTATGACTGATGTAGAGGCCGTGCTTGACGCTAATAAGCAGCCATTACATCAATTAGATACAAAACACATTGAGACTTTAATTGCAGAGGGAGTAATTGTGGGCGGGATGGAGGTCAAAGTTAAGACCAGTCTTCACGCTGCCCTACACTTACGACGCGGTGTGTATATTTCCAGCTGGCAAAAGTCAGAAAATTTAACTGCTTTGCTGCAAGGCGAGCATGTCGGAACGAAGATTACACCATAGGGTTACCATGTTAGAGAATTTTTTAACCGGTCTAGAGTTAGACCAACAAGGCGCACTTAATTTATTAAACCTCGCGCGTGATTTAAAAGCAAATCCCGAGAAATACAGTCAAGTACTAGCGGGCAAATCAGTTGTTACACTATTTGAAAAGCAAAGCTTACGTACACGTTTATCGTTTGATATTGGCATTAATCGTTTAGGTGGTCATGCGGTTTATTTAGATCAGCAAAATGGCGCAATGGGCGCACGTGAATCTGTAAAAGATTTTGCACTAAATATTTCAACGTGGGCTGACGGTATTGTAGCGCGTGTAAACCAGCACAGCACGTTAACCACATTAGGTGAGTACTCTTCTGTTCCTGTGGTTAATAGCTTGTGTGACTTGTATCACCCGTGCCAAGCATTGGCAGACTTTTTAACGCTTCAAGAAGTACATGGCGATGTGAGCGAGCTTAAAGTAGCTTACCTAGGCGAGGGCAATAATGTAACTCATTCACTTATGTTACTTGCTGCAACACTGGGTACTGATTTTGTGGCAGTAACGCCAAAAGGCAGCTCGCCTGATTCGCAAATTCTTAAAAAGGCCGAGCAAATAGCAGCTATGAATGGCGCATCAGTAATGGTGAGTGACCGTGTAGAAGCGGCGGTTGGCGCAAACGTTGTTTACGCCGATACATGGGTGTCTATGGGCGATGATACGCCTCTTGAGCAAGTTAAAGAAAAATATATGCCTTATCAGTTAAACCAAGCATTGCTAGATCAAACAGGGGCGACTACGGTATTACATTGCCAACCGGCACACCGTGAGTTTGAAATTACCTCTGAGGTAATGGATGGCCCAGCATCAAAAATTATTCAACAAGCAGAAAATCGCATGCATGCGCAAAATGCTCTGCTAGTTACATTACTAAATCCAAATTTTGTTAAGGAACACCTATGAGTTCAATTAAAAAAGTCGTTTTAGCCTATTCAGGTGGTCTAGATACATCGGCTATCGTGCCATGGTTAAAAGAAAATTACGGCTGTGAAGTAATCGCGTTTGTTGCCGATGTAGGCCAAGGCGCAGAAGAGCTTGAAGGCGTTGAAGAAAAAGCCATCGCATCAGGTGCATCAGAGTGTTACGTAGTTGACTTAAAAGATGAAATGGTAAGTGACTACATTTACCCAACGCTTAAAACGGGCTCTATTTATGAAGGTACTTACTTACTAGGTACCTCAATGGCGCGTCCAATCATTGCTAAAGCGCAAGTTGAAATTGCACGTAAAGTAGGTGCCGATGCGCTGTCGCATGGTTGTACGGGTAAAGGTAACGACCAAGTACGTTTTGAATCGTGCTTTGCAGCGCTTGCACCCGATTTAAAAGTTATTGCACCATGGCGAGAGTGGGACTTATCAAGCCGTGAATCACTACTCGATTACTTAGCCGAGCGTGATATTCCATGTTCTGCTTCAGCAACAAAAATTTACAGCCGTGATGCTAACGCATGGCACATTTCGCACGAAGGCGGCGAGCTTGAAGATCCATGGTGTGAGCCTAGCGACCAAGTTTGGACTTGGACTAACTCTCCTGAGCAAGCACCCGATAAAGCCGAGCTAGTAACATTAAAAGTAGTTGAAGGTGAAGTGGTTGCCGTCAATGGCGAAGAGCTTAAACCTTATGATTGTTTAGTTAAATTAAACGACATTGCATCACCGCATGGTGTTGGCCGTGTTGATATAGTAGAAAACCGTTTAGTCGGCATGAAATCTCGTGGTTGTTACGAAACCCCAGGTGGTACGGTGATCATGGCGGCCCTTCAAGCAATAGACGAGCTAGTACTTGATAAATCAAGCCGTAAGTGGAAAGAAGTATTAGGCGGCGAATTTTCGCATCTAGTGTACGACGGACGTTGGTTTACGCCGCTTAAAGACTCTATTTTAGCGGGCGCCGAGGCGTTATCTACATTAGCAACGGGTGAAGTGGTACTTAAGCTTTATAAAGGCCAAGTGACTGCGGTTCAGAAAAAATCACCTAACAGCCTATACAGCGAAGACTTTGCGACCTTTGGCGAAGATGATGTGTATGACCAATCACATGCTGAAGGCTTTATTCGTTTATTCTCGCTTTCAAGCAGAATTTCGGCGTTGTCTAAAAAGTAAATTTTACGCCCCTTGTAAAAGGGGCATTTCAGGGTTTGGAGATATTTCATGGCATTATGGGGCGGACGTTTTTCTACGGGTCCAGACGAGGCGTTTAAGCAATTTAACGACTCTCTTCCATTTGACTACCAACTAGCAGAGCAAGATATTATTGGCTCTGTTGCATGGGCTGGCGCACTTGAACAAGTTAACGTGTTATCAAACGATGAGCACAAAGAATTAGTATCGGCATTATACGAGCTACTCGAAGAGGTAAAAGCAGACCCAATGGCTGTAGCTACATCCGGTGCTGAAGATATTCATTCGCATGTTGAAGCGGCTCTAATTGAGAAAGTGGGTGACCTAGCTAAAAAGTTACACACAGGTCGCAGTCGAAATGACCAAGTAGCCACCGACTTTAGATTATGGTGCCGTGATACTGCCGATCATATTTTAAAAGCCATTGCGCAATTAAAAGCTGAATTTGTTGCGTTGGCCGAACGCGAACTAGGTACTATTTTACCTGGTTATACCCATTTGCAACGTGCACAACCCGTACTATTTAGCCACTGGTGCATGGCTTATGTTGAAATGCTAGAACGCGACGAAAGCCGTTTGCAAGACGCTAAAGCCCGTATGAACTATTGCCCGCTAGGCAGCGGCGCATTGGCAGGCACTGCTTACCCAATTGACCGCCAAACACTTGCACAAGGCTTAGGCTTTACAGGTGCAACTAAAAACAGCCTTGATGGTGTATCTGACCGTGACTTTGTTGTTGAGCTATTAAGTTGTGCGTCTATTTCAATGATTCACTTATCGCGTATGTCTGAAGATTTAATTTTTTATAACTCAGGTGAAGCGGGTTTTATTGAGCTTGCCGACAATGTTACATCTGGCTCGTCTTTAATGCCGCAAAAAAAGAACCCAGATGCACTTGAGCTTATCCGTGGTAAAACAGGTCGTGTATTTGGTGCCTTTAGCGCCATGATGATGACCCTTAAAGCATTACCACTTGCTTACAATAAAGATATGCAAGAAGACAAAGAAGGCATTTTTGATGCGATGCCAACATGGCTTGCGTGTATTCATATGGCACAAGCGTGTATTAAAGGCGTAAAAGTAAAAGGTGAGCGTACATTGGCTGCGGCAAAAGGTGGCCATGCAAATGCAACCGAGCTGGCTGATTACTTAGTGGCTAAAGGGGTACCTTTTAGAGAGGGGCATCATATTGTAGGTGTGTTGGTGCAGCTTGCAATAAGTGAAGATAAAACCCTTGAGGAGCTCTCACTTGAACAATATAAATCAGTAAATGATGTGTTTGAAGACGATGTTTATCCGGTACTTGAAATAGACGCCTGTATTAAAGCGCGTCAAGCAGTTGGCGGCACCTCTATTGAGCAAGTCACTAGCGCAATTAAAGCAGCCAAAAAAAAACAGCAGATAACGGTTCGTGATGCCAACCTAGACGACGTTGAATCAATTGCAAAACTTATTCAACACTGGGCAACGGTCGGCGAAAACTTGCCGCGTGCTAAAAGCGACATGGTGCATTCGATTAATGAATTTGCTGTAACCGAAATAGACGGCAAAGTGTCGGGCTGTGCATCGCTGTATATATACGATACTGGCCTTGCAGAAATACGCTCTTTGGGTATTGACCCGCAAAGTGCGGTAACTGGGCAAGGGCGGCAATTAGTTGACCATTTACTAATAAAAGCCAAAAAATTGGCACTTAATCGTGTAATTGTACTTACTCGCGTGCCAGACTTTTTTGAAAAACAAGATTTTGTTTTTTGCAGTAAAGACAGCCTGCCAGAAAAAGTAATGAAAGATTGTGAATTGTGCCTTCGTAGAGAAAACTGCGACGAAGTAGCAATGGAATACATTTTAAAGCCAAGTAACAAAGCGGCGATCCCGTGTAAATTCGTGGCTTAAACTCCCTGGATACAAAAAACGTACGGTTACCCCTGTGCGTTTTTTTATGTCTGAGTTTGTCTGGTCGGATGTGTTTTGGGTGTTTAAACTTTCGTGATTTACCTAAAAAAATAAAATTTAAATAAAAGTTGGTATATAGTTTGCTAATAGTTACGTAGTTATAAAATAGCAACTACCACCATGAGTTGTGCATATACCTACACAATGGTGTGATTTAGTTTTACGCCAATTAAATTTAAACTTTTATAAGGATCAATTACATGCAAATTTCAGCTAATAGCCAAGTGCAAATGCAAGCATACAACAAAACACAACAATTACAGCCTGCGGCTGAACAAACTGCTAGCACTAAAACCCTACAATCTGATACAGTAAGTTTTTCGCAAGAAGCAATGAGCGCATCGAGCGAAGACATCCAACGTTACGGGGTTCTTCTTCCTGGTCACATAAAGCCAAAGTAATTTAATATAAGGTTGTAAATGTTTTTAACTGAGTTTTTTGGTTTCTTCTCACTATCTGCCTTTGCCATGTGGGGCTTTTTGATGGCGTTTTTTTTCAATTTATTTGTTTATTCGCTGGATTTAAAAAGAAACACAACTTTGCTACTGAGCTCGTTTATTATGATGGTCTCTTATACCTTATCGGATTACTTTACTACATGGCTTTCTATAAAAAATATTACCTACTTAGATTGGGCTTTGTATGACTTTTCAACCATATTTGCTTTATCTATCTGCTTTTTTGTAATAAAAAAAACTACCTCATCTTTTTTGTACTTATTAGTTGGTTTGAACGTTAATTCTGCATTCTTTATTTTTATGCATGTAGACCTCCATATTCTTGAAAATCGCGATCCATGGTTACTTTGGGATGCTTATGTTTACACTGTTAACTTAGTTGATTTAACTATGATTGTTGCATTAATAGTTGATAGAGATATTTTAGGTCTGCATAAACTTAAAAATACAATATGCAAATTACTAAATCCAAAGGCTAATTTAAAAGTACCCTAGTTTAAAATTCATTTTTATTTTTACGATGAAAAAATAAAAAATCATAAATTAAAGTACGGTAGCTTTAATCCAAGTGACTATGGTACGACTACCAGCCATTATAAAGTATTAAGCCACATGTCACTTAGCTTTAGACTGTAAAATAAAAGCATACTCCTAAAACTTGGTAAACAACTAAATCATGAAACGCTTTAAAACTAGTTCCAACTATCTTTCTATATTAGCGTATTTGTAAAATAGGTTTTTTGTATGTCCTTTTTATCCCCCTTAGCTTCAAGCATATACAAACCCATCAAATTAAATATGTATTTACCTGTCAGAATGACCTGCTCTTATTACATTAGCGATTGTTATGTTAGATGATCTGATGTTAAGTCCTGATGTAAGTTTTTATATTGGGGCATTGGTGCAGTGGGGGGGGGGTTAATGGCCTTAGTACTCATTATTAACAAAGATATTTTAGGTTTGGTTAAATTGAAAAATGTTGTGTTGAATCGTAAAACACCGGTGGCTAGGTAATGGGTAGTTTTTTGGAGGACTTTTTTTGGAGCCTCGCTGAAATTAGCGAGCTCTTGGGCATACTTATTACATGGTTATTTGTTTTTACATTTTTATATAACCTGTCTGCGGCCATCAATAAACCTGACAATAGCCGCACTCAGCTGTCATTCATTATGATGGTTTCTTATACGTTGAGTTTGTACATAAACATATACACACCATTACGGTACCTACAATTATTTGCCTTTGATGTAGTCACTATTGCCGTTATTTTTATTTGGCGGCTGTGCTTAGGTAAAGTCATCCCTGTAGGCTTTTATTATTTAATAGCAGGGCTGTGTATTAATGCAGCGCTTTTTATGGCCATGCATATTGATCGAACAGTAAGCTCAAATTATGAATTTTGGTGGTTGTGGATGCTTTATGGCTTTTCAACACTTATCGTTGATTTCATAATGGCAGTAGTACTTATTGCTAATAAAGATATTTTAGGGTTGGTTAAATTAAAAAATGTTATGTTGAATCGTAAAACACCGGTGGCTGGGTAATGGGTAGTTTTTTGGAGGACTTTTTTTGGAGTCTCGCTGCAATTAGCAATCTCTTAGGTATACCTATCACATGTTTATTTGTTTTTGCATTTTTATATAATCTGTCTACGGCCATTAATAAAAGTGACAATAGCCGTACTCAACTGTCATTCATTATGATGGTTTCTTATACGTTGAGTTTGTTCATTGACATGTCTACTCTATTACTGTTCCTAAAATTATTTGCCTTTGATGTGGTCACTATTGCCGTTATTTTTATTTGGCGGCTGTGCTTAGGTAAAGTGATCCCTATTGGTTTTTATTATTTAATAGTAGGGCTCTGTATTAACGCATCGCTTTTTATGGCCATGCATATCGATACTATAGTAAATCCAACACATGAATTTTGGTGGTTGTGGATGCTTTATAGCTTCTCAGCACCTATTGTTGATTTCATAATGGCTCTAGTACTTATTACAAATAAAGATATTTTAGGATTGGTTAAATTAAAAAACATTATGTTGAATCGTAAAACATCGGCAGCTATTTAATGGGGAGTAATTTGGAAAGTATATTCCTAAGCATTGCTGAGATTGGTGCGCCTCTTGGTATTTTTATTACGTGGCTATTTGTTTTTACTTTTTTATATAATTTATCCGCGGCTATTAATAAACCTGATAATAGCCGAACTCAACTGTCATTCATTATGATGGTTTCTTATTCGTTGAGTTTGTACATATATGCGTATACGCCATCGGTGTTTTTACAATTATTTGCCTTTGATGTCGCTACCATTATCGTTATTTTTATTTGGCGGAAGTGCATGGGTAAAGTTATTCCTATTAGCTTCTATTATTTAATTTTAGGGTTGTGTATTAACGCATCGCTTTTTATGTCTATGCATATTGATACAATAATACAGCTCTATGGTGGATATTGGTGGTTATGGGGGGTATACGGATTGGTAGTGCCATTTGTTGATTTCATAATGGCTCTAGTACTTATTACAAATAAAGATATTTTAGGGTTGGTTAAGTTAAAAAATACTGTACTAAATCATAAAACAAAGCCGGTGAAATAAGGAAAGTGTAGTTTGGTAGACTTTATGTGGAGTCTCGCTGCAATAAGCGAGCTCATAGGTATAATTATTACGTGGTTATTTGTTTTTACTTTTTTATATAACCTTTCTGCAGCGATTAATAAACCTGATAATAGCCGAACTCAACTGTCATTAATTATGATGGTCTCTTATACGTTGAGTTTATACATAGACGCTTATACTCCAGCGCCTTATCTTCAATTATTTGCCTTTGATGTCGCAACCATTGCCGTTATTTTTATTTGGCGGCTGTGCTTAGGTAAATTCATCCCTGTTAGCTTTTATTATTTAATAGTAGGGCTGTGTATTAATGCATCGCTTTTTATGGCCATGCATATTGATAGTATTATAAACCCAAATTGCGGGTATTGGTGGTTGTGGATGGTTTACGGTATCTCAACACTTATTGTTGACTTCATAATGGCAGTAGTACTTATTGCTAATAAAGATATTTTAGGGTTGGTTAAATTAAAAAACAGTGTACTCAATCGTAAAAAACAGGTTTCTGTTTAATGGGTAGTTTTTTGGAAGATTACTTTTGGATGATGGTTTCAATAGCTGAACCTTTTGGTATTTTTATAACGTGGCTATTTGTTTTCACCTTTTTATATAACTTGTCTGCGGCTATTAATAAAACCGATAATAGCCGAACTCAACTCTCATTCATTATGATGGTTTCGTACACTTTGTGTTTATACATAGATATGTATACACCACTTAGGCATTTACAGTTATTTATTTTTGATGCGGTTACGATTGCGACTATTATTATTTGGCGTTACAGCCTAGGAAAAGTGATCCCTGTCAGCTTTTACTACTTGGTAGGGGGGTTGTCTATTAACGCCACGCTTTTTCTGGCAATGCATGTTGATTTTATAGTAAACCCATATTGCGGTTATTGGTGGTTATGGGGAGTTTACGGGTTAGTGATGCCGCTTGTTGATATAACAATGGCTGTCGTACTTGTTACTAATAAAGATTTGTTAAAACTGGTGTGGTTAACTAAAAAACTAACCACACGTGCTTAATGTATTATTAGAGGCTTAATACCTCTATGTTTTTTGCTTTGGTAAAGCACTCACTAGGCTTAATTAGTATTGCAGCCTACTTTTTCTTTGAGTGCTTTTACAATAATAGGGTCTACAAATTCGCTTACATCGCCATGATGACGCGCCACTTCTTTAACTAAAGTAGATGAAATAAAAGAATTTTTTTCAGCAGGTGTTAAAAATACACTTTCAAGATCTGGGTTTAGGCGGCGATTCATGTTTGCTAATTGAAATTCATAATCAAAGTCAGACACCGCTCTTATACCGCGAATAAGTACGTGTGCATTGTGATCGCGTGCTAAATCGGCCAGTAATCCAGAAAAACCAATGACCTTTACGTTATCTAAGTGGCTTAATATTGTGTTTGCTAGCGCCACACGTTCTTCAAGGTTAAAACATGGCTGCTTACTTGGGTTATTAGCAACAGCAACCAAAACAGTGTCAAACATTTTGGCAGCACGCTGTATTAGGTCTGTATGCCCATTAGTAAGTGGATCAAAAGTGCCGGGGTAAATTGCAGTAACGTTCATAAGGTTCACAAATTATAATTTTGTAGCAGTTTAACAGTGTTTACAGAACAAATCAGCCCAGTTGCTAGTGCTGCCATTAGCGGTAATTATAAGCCTTGTTTAGGGCGTGTTTTAATTGTTAATTTTGTTTATACTGCCTATCCAAATTTGAGTGTAATGTAGCCAATAGACTATTTGAGTATTAGCATATGAATACCAAGGAAAAAATAATACACACCAGTATTTCGTTGTTTAATGAAAATGGTGAGCGTGCAATCACAACGAACCATATTGCATCGAGTTTAGGGATGAGTCCGGGTAATCTTTATTATCACTTTAAAAATAAAGAAGACATTATTCGCCATATTTTTGCGCTTTACCGTGATCACTTAAGTACACATTTTAAACCTATTGATAAAGACGACGATGCATTTAGTCATTTAACTGCTTATCTCGACTCGCTATTTGAACTTATGTGGCGTTTTCACTTTTTTTACGACAACCTTGGCGATATCCTCTCTAGAGATACCGACTTAAAACAAGCGTATATTGATTTTCAGCTTGAGTTATTAGAGCAAGTTCGTAACGTTATTTTGGGATTGCGCGATAAAGGCATGATCGCCATTGACGAACAAGACGTGACCGAATTAGCCCACACACTTAAACTCACTGTTAGCTTTTGGACACCTTACATAAAAGCACGAAGACCCAGTGGTTCGCTTGCTGAGCAAGACATTTATTATGGTATTTTAAAAGTATTGGCTTTATTTAGGGCCTACAGCACAGAAAAAAGCAGTGTACAGATGAACCAACTTCGCGAAAAGTACACGGCACTTGCACAGCAAGCACCGGCAGTAGCATAACGCTTCATTTATTGGCTGTTTCCTAGACGTTAAAATTTTTGCTATAATCGCGCGCCAAATGCCTGGGAGCGCGAATTCCCGCAGTCTAAGAGTGAACTATGCTTAAATTTATCGTCAAACTACACCCCGAAATAGCTATCAAAAGCCGCTCGGTACGTAAACGCTTTACTAAAGTGTTAGAAAATAACATTAAAATTGTATTGCGTCGTATTGACGAAAAAGTACAAGTAAGAAACAACTGGGATAACATTTCAGTTGTCACCAAATTAACTGACGCACAAACTCGGTTAGACTTTATTGATGGTTTGCAACGCATTCCAGGTATAGTGCAATTTATTGAAGTGACCGAAGTCGAATTTAGTACGTTGGACGAAATTTATCAAAAAACCTTTGAGTTAATTGGCCACACAATTGCGGGTAAAACATTTTGTGTACGTGCAAAACGTATAGGCCAACACGACTTTACTTCAACTGATTTAGAGCGTTACGTTGGTGGTGGTTTAAACCAACACGTTGAAGGTGCCCGCGTAAAACTTAGCCGCCCAGAGGTGACTATTCGTCTAGAAGTAAAAGATGACAAAGCCTACATTGTAACGCAAACACATTTGGGTATGGCGGGCTTCCCTTTGCCAACTCAAGAAGATGTGCTGTCGTTAATGTCGGGTGGGTTTGACTCAGGCGTAGCTAGCTACCAAATGATACGAAAAGGCGCGCGTACGCACTTTTTGTTCTTTAATTTAGGTGGCGCTGCCCACGAAATTGGCGTTAAACAAGCGAGTTACTTTTTATGGAAAAAATACAGCTCTACTCATAAAGTAAAATTTATTACGGTCGACTTTGAACCTGTTGTTGCCGAAATTTTAGAAAACGTTGAGAACAGCCAAATGGGCGTTGTACTCAAGCGTATGATGATGCGTGCCGGTAGCGCAGTGGCCGAAAAGCTAAATATTCAAGCGCTTGTAACGGGTGAAAGTATTGGGCAGGTGTCCAGCCAAACGTTGGCTAATTTAAGTGTAATTGACCGCGTAACCGAAACCCTTATTTTACGCCCGCTAATTCAGCATGATAAGCAAGAGATTATAAACATTGCGCGCCAAATCGGTACCGCTGAAATGGCCGAAACTATGCCAGAATACTGTGGTGTTATATCTAAAAAGCCAACGGTAAAAGCAAAAATAGACGTGATTAAAGGCGAAGAAGAAAAGTTCGACTTTGATGTACTTGATACCGTTATTGATAACGCGCGCGTT
The DNA here is from genome assembly GCF_002632075.1 of Pseudoalteromonas sp. ESRF-bin5. Taxonomy (NCBI): domain Bacteria; kingdom Pseudomonadati; phylum Pseudomonadota; class Gammaproteobacteria; order Alteromonadales; family Pseudoalteromonadaceae; genus Pseudoalteromonas; species Pseudoalteromonas sp. ESRF-bin5. Next base: position 19,599 of record NZ_NTLW01000217.1, read on the forward strand.
ATGGATGTTCGTGATATCGACGTAGAAGCTAAGCAAGAGCTTAAAGAGGCAGAATCGGTTGCCGATTTACCGCCAGGTTCAGTTGTTGTTGATATTCGCTCTCCAGAAGAAGAAGACGCGGCGCCGCTTGAGATTGAAGGTATTGAAGTAATCCACCTACCGTTTTTCCGCTTAGCTACAAAGTTTGGCGACCTACCAAAAGATAAAGACTACTACCTATATTGTGATAGAGGTGTAATGAGCCAGTTGCAAGCGCTTATTTTACACGAGCAAGGCTTTACAACTGTAAAAGTGTATCGTCCTTAAAGGGTAAGTAAATACGTTAATAGTTTATAAAGCGTGGTTTAAACCACGCTTTTTTTTGCCTGAATTTTAGCAAGTAACTCATTATTAATTGGGGTTTTGATGTTGTAACGTTTGCCTTGATCGCTAATATACCCACAAATAGCCATTATTTCTGTTGGCCTGTTATTAGCAATATCTTGCTGCATTGAAGAATAATTTTCAGCGGTAAGCGCCATTACTGTGTAAGCGTTATCTAACGCATCAGCTAAAGCAATATTCAACCCTTTTGCGTTAGCAACCCTGCAGCCCTCATAGAGTAAACTCATTATCGTTGCGCTAAATACAGGGGCACGCAATTGGCCGTTTTTTATATTGTGAAGTGCAGTTAGCGGGTTAATAGCCACATTAACCAACAGCTTTTCAAAGCGAAGTTGCTCAATGTTATTGACCACTTTTAAATTGGGAACTGCTTGAAGTAGTGGTGATATAAATTGTGAGTTTTTAGCTGCAAGTTTATTACAGCCACCAATCACGCTTTGCCCTTCACCGGTATGTTGCACAATGTACTGGGTAGACTTAAATCCGGCCATGCTGGTGGTTAAAAAGTATAGTGCTTGCTGAGTGTTTAGCTGAGGAATAAGCTCTTCAATATTTCCCATTCCATTATGAGAAACGACTAATATTGAATTTGCAGCAAGATAAGGTTTTACTTGTGAAAACGCATCTTGGACCTGAAAAGCTTTAACTGTAAAAATAACAACATCATAACTAGGTTGTTGCGCCAGATCGCTTAAATTAATAAAGCGTGCATTAATGTTATGTGACGGAGCGTTTTTACGGCTATAAAAACGCGTATTGCAGGTTGGTTTGCGTGTTAAAACATGAACATTATTTTTGTGACTTAAAAAGTGGCTTAGTAACAAGCCAATAGCGCCATCGCCTACAATTAAAATATTAGTCATAGGGATTCTTTTTTCGAGGTGTAAAAATAACTCTTAGTAAAAAGTAACTAGCAGCACCAGCAAAATCAGCTATAAAATCGCCAATAGAGGCCTGCCTGTAGGGGAGTGCGTCTTGCATTATTTCAATTGATGCGCCGTAACCGGCCAATAACAAAATTTGTGCGTACAAAGGAAGCTTAAACGCTTTATCCATAATAATAGCAAGCACAAAAAAAATCCCAAAATGAGCTACTTTATCAATGTGTGGAAATAGGTTAGCTGCGCCTTTTATTTCTTTGGCAAATAAAAAAGTAAACGCTACGATGCTGAGCAAAAAAACAGCTTGGTAAACACGCCTTGTCACGTAAAATCCTAGAGTCGCTTAAAAAAGAAGCTTAAGTATATCAAACTAAATTAGTATCGCACCTGAACAAGATGCAGAAAAATGTAAAGATTTATAATTTTAGCGTTATAATTGCGCCATAAAATTAAGATTGAATAGTTAGGAGAAAACCAATGCCTTCATTTGATATTGTATCTGAAGTAGAAATGAACGAAGCACAAAATGCGGTAGATAATGCAAACCGTGAACTTGAGACTCGCTTTGACTTTAGAGGTGTTGATGCATCTATTGAGCTAAACGACAAAACAATTAAGCTAAAAGCTGAAGCTGATTCACAGGTTATGCAATTGTTTGATATTTTAGCGGGTAAAGTTTCTAAGCGTGGTATGGATGTAGCGAGCTTAGAGTTACAAGATATTAGCCGTGCAGGTAAAAATGTTTTTCGTAATGTTGCGCTAAAGCAAGGTATTGAAAAAGATGTGGCTAAAAAAGTAGTAAAAGCCATTAAAGATTCTAAAGTAAAAGTGCAAGCGGCTATTCAAGGCGAGGAAGTACGCGTAACGGGTAAAAAGCGTGATGACTTACAAGCTGCTATGCAAGTGGTGCGTACTGCCGATTTAGGTCAGCCTTTTCAGTTTAAAAACTTCCGCGATTAATTATAAAAGCCTTTTGGGCGCTTTATAAATAAAAAGCCAAATAGCCGCGCAGGTTATTTGGCTTTTTTTATGAACGCGGCATAGTTTTTGTTTTTAATTGATTTTCTTTTTAGCTGTATAGACGTCCGTTGACATTTTTTATTAAACTCCTCACAATAGCGGCCTATTTTCAAGGTGCTTATTAATCTTTTCAATGGTTTGATTTTTTTAATAAGATAATCGGGAAGTTGGTGCGTTTTCATGATGACTACAATCCCAACACTGCCCCCGCAACGGTAAAGTAGTACATAAAGCTATGTATTTACTGAGTCCGGAGACCGGCCTTGATGTAATCTTACTTAGTTCTTTGCGGTGGGCAAAGAAGGGGAACTTCATGTTAAAAAAAACAACTCTTGGCGTTGCAATTACTGCTGCGCTGTCACTATCTGTATCTGCTGCAGAGCAATCAATCGAAACCATTACGGTAACCGCTAATAAGTTTGAACAATCAATTACTAATGTATTAGCGAGTGTAAATGTTATAACTCGTAATGACATTGAAACCAGTAATGTTCGCGACTTACCAACGCTATTAACGTCTCAAGTTGGCTTTCAGGTAAACCCTAATGGCGGCTTTGGTCAAAATGCCGGTGTTTCACTGCGCGGTACGGGATCGGGTGATACGCTAATTTTAATAGACGGTGTGCGCACCGGTTCGGCAACGCTTGGTCAAAAAGCATTAAGCAATGTGCCATTAAATAGTATTGAGCGCATTGAAATAATAAAAGGTTCACGTGCTGCAGTGTATGGCTCTGATGCGCTAGCGGGTGTTATTAATATTATAACGCGCGAGTCAGATAACCTTTCGGTCAGTGCTACGTTTGGATCTGACGCGTACCAAGACTACCAGATTGCTGGTTCTGTAAAAGCAGGCGATGTAACAACGGCCTTTAATGCAGGATTTGAAAAGACGGACAACTTTGATGTACTTCAAGGGGCAGCACCCGATGAAGACGGTTTTGAAAACAAAAACCTTGGCTTTAAAGTAAACTATACCGATGCGCACTACGGCGACTTTAAGTTACTAGGGCAATACAGTGAAGGCTTTGCTGATTACGACAGCCGTTTTAGTCCTGCCGATAGTACGATTGAGCGAGGTGATTTTAAAAATTACCAGCTTTCGGCTGGTTGGAATAAAGACTATAACAATCAAACACACAGCCTTGATATAGCATTTGTAACGGATGACTCAGACAACCGTTATGTTGATTTTTCTCAAGGGCCAACAACAAGTACGTTTGTTACTAAGCGCTCACAAATTGACTACAACGGCCAATACCGCTTAAACGACACGTTAAACATTAGTGGTGGTATTAATTGGTACAATGATGACGTATCACAAAGCTCAACCACGTTTGAAGTGCAAGAGCGCGATGTATTAGCTGTATTTGTTGGCGCATATTACGATGCGGATGAGTTGCTTGCCAATTTAACTGTTCGTCAAGATGACGATGAGCAATTTGGTAATGAAACAACGTACACAGCGGCAGCTGGCTATCACTTATCTGAAGACGCAACTTTCAGAATAAGCCAAAGCACGGGCTTTAAAGCGCCAACATTTAATGATTTGTACTTTCCTCTTTACGGCAATGCCAATCTTCAACCTGAAACGTCAGTGAATCGTGAGCTTGGCTTAAACGTCGACTTTGATACTGTGCGTGTCGATGTCGCTATTTTTAGAAATGAAATTGAGGATAAAATTGATTATGACGCTAATTTTACACTCACCAATATTAATGAGGCCCAATATGAAGGTGTTGAATTTAGTTTAGCCAATCAAATTTTGGGTTTTGATAGTAATGTGAATTTTGCTTACCTAAGTGCCGAAGATAAAGAAACAGGCGAAGCGCTTAGAAACGTTGCCAAACGAACCTTTAATTGGGAGCTTGCAAAACAGTTTGGTGCATTTGATACAAGCATAGCAATGCAATATCGCGGTGAGCGAGCAGGGGCGGTTTCGCAATTGGGTTCGTATACGCTTTGGAATTTAGCAGGCAATTACCAAGTAAATGATGAAATTACGGTGTCGCTTCGTATAGAAAACGTATTCGATAAGGAATACAACGCAGTTGATTCTAACGCTGATTTTACAACAGGGCAGGTGTATTACTACAACACGCCAGAGCGCCGCTTTTTTGCTGGCATAGATTACCAGTTTTAAATAATCTAAATAAAAAGCCCGGTTTTACCGGGCTTTTTTGTGTTTTTACTCAGCTAAAAACTCTTTAAATACGGTTTCAAACTTATGTAATTTTGGTGCGATTAACATACTGCAATAACCCTGTTGTGGGTTTTCGTTGTAGTAATCTTGATGATAGTGCTCAGCAGGGTAGTAAGTTGTCACCGGGCTGACTTCGGTAACAATAGGCTCACTAACATGGGTTTGTAGCTGTTCAATCATAGTGTTAGTAAGCGCAAGTTGTTCGTCATTATGGTAATAAACAACACTTCGGTATTGTGTGCCAATATCGTTACCTTGGCGATTTAATTGCGTAGCATCGTGCA
>NZ_NTLW01000069.1:0-13296 GCF_002632075.1 Pseudoalteromonas sp. ESRF-bin5
GTTAGCGGCGTGTTGGTTAAGCTTGAGTTACTACCCCGCATAGAGCCCATTCACCCTTTACACTTGTTTCATATTAAGCGTGAAGGGGATGTATTTAGCCTTGCAGATAACACCGTGTATTTGTACTTGCATGCGTGTAGAGAGAACGACGTAAATAATGCAATTAAGCATTTATTCAAGCTACAAACGAGTGACTTTTTTGTGCAGCAAAATGTTATTTCAGATCATTTTCATATACAGCAAGAATGTAAGCAATTAAGGCGGCTTTATAGCGGTAAACAGGTTACTGATTATTCTAAACAGTTAACAGAGAATGATAGCTATAAGTTTGAACCCGGTGTGTCAAAAGGGATTACTGAGTCGTTAGACACACCTGAGTTTACAAATGATGCGCGCCCCGATGCTGTGTCATTTGTAATGAGATTAAAGGCTTAACCAATGAGTATTAATCAGCTTTTTATTACTGTTATTTTGGCAATTATAGTCGGTATTGTGCTTTGTATGTCGGCAACTCAAATATTGGCCAGAGTAAAAACATATTATTACAAGCTTACTTTTAAACACGAAGTACTTGAACCTTATACACCGAATAAAAAAAAGAAGGATGAGCAGTGAAATTATCAGGTTTAGGAGCGTGGAATCTTTATTTCTTAGCTAAATTTGCCTTGTTTTATTACGGCGCAATTGATTTTAATGTATTAACCAATGCAGCCCTTGCAGCACTTTTAGCAATCAAATTTAATAAATCGACTTTTGAAAAGTTAAAACATGTACTTGGTGGTATTTTTGCGATTGTCATACTTTACCAAGACTCTTGGTTGCCCCCAATAAATAGGCTGACAAAGCAAGCTGGTAATGTTCAAGATTTCAGTTTTGGCTATTTTTTTGAACTTTTAGCACGTGTCATCAATGTAGATATGCTATTGGCATTATTCGTTATTACCGTGTGTTTTTGGTATACATCTCAGTGGTTACGTTTTACAACAATAACAATTGTTGGGCTGCTTTTGATAGGATGGCAAGGAGAGGGTGAACAATCAGGCACAGTAGTAAATGCCTACTCTACAAATACAACAATTAGAAATGAGCCTACTAATCAAGCACAAGTCATTACGCGCGAAAGCCAAACACCTGATCAAAAATTGTCAGACTTTTATCAACAACAAAGCCATTTAATTAGCCATTTTCCTTCGCAAGTTAATGGCGAACTGTTCGATGTCATCGTTTTAAATATTTGTTCAATGGCGATTGATGACTTGAACGCTATTGGCGTTAGTGTTGAAGACATGTTTAATGATTTTGATGTGGTGTTTTCAGATTTTAACTCAGCAACATCTTACAGTGGGCCTGCAGCTATAAGGCTTTTACGCGCAAGTTGTGGGCAAACAAGCCAAACAGCTTTATTTAGTGATGCACCAGAGCAATGTTATTTATTTAAAAACTTAGAAAAATTAGGGTATCAAAGCAGCGTTGTGATGAACCACGATGGCCACTTTGATGACTTTAAAGGCTTGGTTAATCGCTTTGGTGGCCTAAACGATAAACCACTTAATATTGATTCGCTTCCAGTAGCGCAATACGGCTTTGATGACAGTCCTATTTATTCTGACGGTGCGGTGCTAGATAGTTGGCTTAAAAATGAAGCGCAAGATTGTGAGCCGTGTGCAATGTATTACAACACAACAAGCCTTCACGATGGTAACCAGCTGGCTAATAAAAAACGCATGAATAGCCTTGAAAGTTACCCAATCAGGCACGCTAATTTATTATCTGATATTAATCGTTTTATTCAAAACCTTGAAAAGCGCGGCCGTAATGTCATGTTAATGGTAGTACCCGAACATGGTGCAGCATTAAAAGGTGACAAGGTACAGTTTGCTGGCCTTCGTGAAATACCAAGTCCTACTATTGTATCTGTACCAGCTGCTATTAAATTTATTGGCCCAGACGTTAAAAGCTATTCGCAGATTATGATTAACGAATCGACTAGTTACTTTGCCTTATCTGAAATTGTTGCAAAAACACTTGAGACGAATGTTTTTGGGGGTAATAACAGCATTGCCAATTTAGTTGAAAACTTGCCAAAAGCCCCAAAAGTTGCTGAAAATGCCGGCACAATCATGATGTATGTTAATAAACGACCTTACATACAACTTGATGGCGAAGAATGGTCTGCTTACCCTCAAGGTTAAAAGTAATTTAGCTACGCAGCAGGCTAGCTCTGCTGTGTAGCGTGTTTATGTTGTTATTCTTATGTGTTAATTAAAACGCAGACTTGTCCAAAAATGTTTACAATAAGCTACCTTATCAAAGCGACTTAGCGTATTATTCGGCTAATTTAGTTTTTCCTGCTTTGAGGATGTATGCGTCTAGATATTCACTGTGCTGATAGGATCGGTATAGCCCAAGAAATCCTTAATATTTTAGTTAACTACAGTGTTGATTTAAAAGGTATTGAGGTCGATTCTGTCAATTGCCGTATGTATGTGAGCTTTCCAGAAATAGAGTTTGAGCAGTTTCAAAAAATCATGCCTTCTATCCGTCTGATTGATGGTGTGCATGATGTACGCACTACCGCATTTCTCCCTTCTGAGCGAGAGCATAACGAATTAAATACCTTGTTACGTGCATTACCTGATGGTGTTATTTCTATTGATGCTAAGGGCTGGGTACGTTTATGCAACGATGCTGCCTGTAAAGACCTGCAGTTAAGTGAAAAAGAAGTTATTGGCGCTAACATAAATAACCTACTAAAGGGCTTTAACTTTACGCGTTGGTTAGAAGGTAAGGAAGTGTTAGGCCAAACGACTCGGGTTGAAGTAGCTGGCGAAGACTTTATTGCAGATATTTTACCAATTGCCGTGCCACAAGGCAGTGAAGGCGATGTTTTAGCTGGTGCGGTTATTAACATTAAGTCGCAAAGCCGTTTAGGTCAGCAAGTTAGTGCATTTAGACGCTACGGACAAGAAAGCTTTGCCACCATTCATAACTTTAGTACTGCTATGCGCCGTGTTGTGCGTGAAGCACGAAAAATGGCACAGTTAGAAGCACCCATACTCATTACGGGTGAAACAGGCACAGGTAAAGAGCTACTTGCGCGAGCGTGTCATTATGCGTCAAACCGTTCTGTGAAGCCATTTATTGCGCTTTCGTGCGCGTCGTTACCTGATGATGTAGCGGAGTCTGAGCTTTTTGGTTATGCAGGCTACGAAGAAAATGCAGCGCCTAAACGCGGTGTACTCGAGCAAGCTGATGGCGGTACTGTATTTTTAGATGAAGTGGGTGAAATGTCGACCCAGCTACAAACTAAACTTTTGCGCTTTTTACAAGACGGAACGTTTAGAAAAGTAGGCGATGAGAACGAAGTAAAGGTTAATGTTCGTATTGTAGCCGCTACTCAAAAAGACTTACCCGCAATGGTACAAGAAGGTGTGTTTAGAGAAGACTTGTACTATCGAATTAATGTATTAACTCTCGAAATTGCTCCGTTACGAGACCGCAAAGCCGATGTGGGTCCTCTAGCAGAGCATTTTATCCAAAAATATGCCCAGCAAAATGGCCATGCTATTCCGTTATTATCACAAGAGTGTTTGAGTTTTTTACAAGAATATCCGTGGCCAGGTAATGTTCGCCAACTTGAAAATGCTATTTACCGCGCAGTCTCATTGTTAGATGATAGCGAGTTACGTTTAGAGCATTTACAACTACCTACGTTTACACATGAGTTAGGGTATTTGGAGTCAGACTTCGAAGGCTCGCTTGATCAAGCTGTGAAGCGTTTTGAGGCAACGTTGCTGCGTAAACTTTACCCTGCTTACCCAAGCTCAAGGCAACTTGCTAAACGCTTAGGGCTTAGTCATACCGCAGTGGCAAATAAGTTGCGTGACTACGGTATAAACAGAAAAACCGTTAAGGTTTAGATGACTCTAAAATTAAAACAGGGGACTAGCTTTTAGTCCCCATGTTTTTTGTAACACCATCAATAGCAATCGTTTCTATACCGTCTTCATTAAAATTAATAACAATACTGGCATTGTTACGGGTAAAAAAGTAACTACGGTTGTTAAGCTCGATTACATAATCGCCTTTTACTCGGTCGCTAAACTTTTGTTTTTTTAGTGACACAGTATGCTCACCAATTTGCCAATTAAACCCTTCAATAAAACCATTGTTAAACTCTTGAACCCATACCTGGCTTTCATCTTTTGATAGTGTAATTGCAACTGAGTATGAACTTGGAATACTTTGCATATTGTAGCTTTTAGCGCCAATTTTAAATTGTTCAGCTTTTTGTTGCCAAGCAAAACCAAAGTCAAATTCTTTTTGTATACCCGTTGAGTAGGTAATAGTGCCTTTGCCGGGTAATGAAAAATCAGCTAGCGCTGAATAGCTTGGTACGAGTAATCCAATAAACGTAATTATATGTAGTAGAGGTTTCATAAGCATTTTATTTTTATATATATGAGTAATAAAGAGTAAGGGAGAACATACGTCTTAGCAAGTGCTTGTGATACACTCAGTAAAATTTTGCTGGTAAGACCTTTGTTGTGAACTTATATATTCGACTCCTATTATTATTTTTTAAAATTAAGCGTAATAAACACTATCAAGATTTACTCGATACGGTAGATATTGATTACAAAGCACTTCCTACAGATTGTGATATTAATTTACATTTAACTAATTCGCGCTATTTGGCCATGATGGACTTGTCGCGTACGTGGATGACTGAGCGAGTAGGTTTGCTAAAACAAATAATGAAACGACGTTGGTTTCCTATTGTTAATGCAACAGCTATTACTTACATTCGTGATATTAAACCCATGCAAAAATACACTATTAGCACTAAGTTAGTGGGCTGGGATCATAAGTATTTTTACATTGAGCAGAAATTTCATTCTGATCGTGGTTTGCATGCGATTGCGTACGTACGTGGCGTATTTAAAAGCAAAAAAGGTGTTATAAGTATTGAAGAGATGCTTGAAGTGGCTGGCTTTGAAGGTAAAACTCCTATTTTACCCAGCGAAGTAATGCATTGGAAAGAAATGCTTGAACAGAAAAAAATGACTAATTTACCAAAGTAAATGAAAAAGGCGCTTTGCGCCTTTTTCAATTTTAAGCTTTTATATTTAGCTTACCTTGAAAGTCCTGCCACCCTGGTGGGAACTGCCCACGTAATACATACGAAAACGCAATCAGTTCTGCAATCACAAAATAAAGCTCTTTTGGAATCTCTTCACCTAATTCGAGGTGCGATAAGGTTTTAGCTAAATCGGGATCTTCGTGGATCATGATCCCTTTTTGTTTTGCTGCAGCGATTATTTCTTCCGCCAACTCCCCAAACCCCTTAACACTCACTGAAGGCGTGCTTCCTGCTTCGTATAAAAGGCCAATTGCCGACTTGCTCTTAGGGGAATCACTCATAGCTACACCTTAATATTAATAATTGCATGGGATTTATAAAAAGCAGCATGGGTTGCCTCCCCTCGTTTTAGGTTTAGTTCAGCAACTTGTAAGCCGTGTTTAGCCAGTTTTGAGCGCAGGTTATCAAGGTGAGGGTGGGCAATGGCACTCACTTCTTGGCTTGATGCTAATAATTGGCAATCGAGCGATTTGTCCATTAGCTCGGCGGTAATTTGTAGTTGACCGAGATCTGCATAATCAAAATTTAATCTAACAAACCAGACATTTTTAGGCTCTAGCTTATCGGCCGATGGTTTTTTATATTGCCCTAGCGTTATTTCTGTTTGGGCTGCTTCTGGCGGTAATTTCATCGGAAGTAAAAACTGTGCCAGCGGGTTACTTTCGGGTTGCTGATTTGGTGTTGAAACACTTACCTGTGTGAGCGTGTTTTTAACCTGAGTAAGCTCTCCAGCAAGTGCTTGCACTTGTGATTGCTGAAGTTGCTCTAGTATTTTTGAACTTGCTTTGCCTGCTTTAAACGTAGGCATAAGTACCTGTAGTAATGCATCAATGCCTGTTTTTGAGTCAAAGGTAATTGGGGTTACAGACTGGTTAATAATAGGCGCCGCCAAAATACTAACCGCTAGCTGCTCAAGCCCTTTGGTAAAGCTACTTTGCAGGGTGTCATGCGTGAGGCTGTGAGGCTGCAGCGTCGCTAATATCTCTCTTTGCACGGCAGTCGGGCTAACGTTGCTGCTTGATACCATACGATTAAAAGCTTGATTAACCAGCGCGTTAAGGTCAGGTGTTTGCTTAGTCGCTTTAACTTGAATATCGGCTATTTGACTGCTCAATGAAATTTTTTCTTCAGTGAGTTTGTGAGTTGAATTATGCGATGGTGGCAGCTTTAAAAGCGGCGTTAATATCTTAGCTTCAATAGGTTGCAACATTTGGCTTGGTGAGGCAATAGTCGTTGTGTTACTAAATACTCCACTAAATAGGGTGTTACTTGCTGGTATAGAGGCTACAGCAAGTGTTTGTTGGGTTGCTGGGCTAGTGGCTTTTAGGGTAGGGAGTGTAGCCAGTTTGTTATCTGCATTAGCTTGTTGAGCATGGCTAAGCCCCACTTTTGTAACAGGAAAAGAATTTAACTCTTTAATTGTCGTTTTTTTTTGTAGGTCGTTACTCAAGGTGGATTGAACTTGCACTGTTTGGTTTTTTAATACTTGCTCTGTGTTTTTGGTTGCGGGTTCTGCCTTTGTTTGAGTGCTTAACAGTGCGCCTGATTGTGCACCTACCTCTGCTTTACTTTGGGCTGAGGCTTTTTCGATTGATTGGGGGTTATGTTCTGGTGTATTTGCCGTAATAGCATTGGGTATAGGCAAATGACTACTGATAACTTTGCCACCAGGAGGCTGCCAAACAGCAACATTTGCTTTTATTAGCTGTGTTAACTGCACAATAGGGGGTAATTGAGAGAAATGCTTAGGTAAAATATTAACAAGTTCAGTACTTGGCTTTTGCGCACTATTAGCAACTTGTATACCTGCATTTTCAATTAAATTAATTCTACTTGTTAGTGAGGACGGGGCGATAAACTGTTTTTGTAAAGTGAGTGATGGTGCTATTTGATTTTTATTTTCGTTTGCAAACGATTTGTTTTCAAAATAATTTACTGCATCATTGATTCGTGTTTTTAAATCACTAAAACTAGTTTGCAGCCAAGACTTTATAGGGCTATGAGTACTTACCAGCGGACTTACTTTAGTGGTGTTATTAATCTGCGCTGGCGCGGTTTGTAAGTTTGCGTGTTGCGCAGTAAGTAATTCATTAAAAGGTTTAGTAAAAGAGTTACTCAGCATCACTTTTACGCTTTGAGCTTGTGTTGTTATTACAAGCTTATCGGCTTGATTTGCAACAGTCACTTTCACAGGTGAATTAGGCAGTTCAGCAAGCTGCGTGTTTGATACTTGTGTGGTGAACGAGCCTGATTTTTGCGGATGCGTTAAAATGGCTAATTTAGGCGTTGCCTGTAGTTGTGCATTGGGTAACAAGCTTGCTAGCATTTTAACCAGCTTTGTTTGGCTTAACGGCTGGGTATGAACGGTATCAGCAAAGCGGTTAATAACATCAATTTGTGCGCCTTTACTGTTGGTACTTATGACTAGTTTTAAAGGTTGCTCTGTGCTGAGTAGCTGAGCAACATCTTTATTTATGGCAATACTAGCATTGAGCTTATCAATAATTAGCTTTGGTGCAGGTGCTAAAGCAAGCTGAACTGAAAGTGGCTTGCTTTCAACCTCTGCGCCGGTACTAATAAAATTTAATAAGCGTTGTAATTGGGCAGGCTGGTTAAGTTTAATTGTTGCTGCATTTGGCACAATAGATAGCTGCTTTCCGTCTGCGCTTAGTTGAATGCGCGCGCTAGCAATTTTATCTAAAGATTGAGGGGCATTGCTTGTGCCTAGTCTGAGCGTTTGCCATTGCTTATTAACCAGCACTTCTAGCGTGATAGAGTCTTTTGAAAATTGAATGTTTTTAGCCGCAAGTACTTCACTTGGTATTTGTGGTAACTCATTGGTTTGGTTATTAGTTGATGAATTGATAACCAATGAATTGGATAATGTTATTTGCGTTGGCGTATTCATTATTTTAAATCAAGTTTTCTCTATTTTAAGTGAATCGATTTTAAAGCAATATTCGTATTACCCTATCATTATGGTAGACTAACGCCTAATTTTTGGCAGAGAGAATCGTCATCTTGTTACACATTAAGTCCGTCTCCTGCATCAAGCAAGAACGTTGTTTGTTTGCGGACCTTAATTTTAGCCTTAAAAGCGGTCAAATCATGCAATTAGCGGGTCCTAATGGGGCTGGTAAAACATCGTTATTGCGTATCATCGCTGGCTTTTCTGCGCCTGATGAAGGCGAGGTTTTGTATCAAGAACGCTCAATAAATAAATACTATGAAGAGTTCGCCCACGACTTACTTTTTATAGGCCATAAAACGGGTGTTAACATTCAGTTGAGCGCTGTTGAAAATGTACGCTTTTGGTTACGGATCAACGGTTATTCAAATGAGCCCGACCTATACCCAATTTTAGCAAAACTCGGCTTGGTTGGTCTTGAAGATGTGCCTGTTAGAATGCTGTCGGCAGGCCAGCAACGACGAGTTGCATTAGTTAGACTTTGGCTAAGCGACGCAAATTTATGGGTATTAGACGAGCCATTTACTGCGCTCGATAAAAGCGGTGTTGCGTTTTTACAGCAGCGATTTACTCAACATCTAGATAATAATGGCGCCATATTATTAACTACCCACCAAGACCTAACTGCTCACTTTAGTGATTTACAAACAATCACATTGGAGTACCGCCACTGATGACTCGTCAACACTCTTATTGGTTACTATTCAGTGCGGTTTTTACTAAAGATATTAAGCTTGCTTTTCGCCAGCGAGCTGAAATTGTAAACCCAATATTGTTTTTTTTAATTGTTATTTCTTTGTTTCCGTTAGCAATAGGTCCTGAGCCCGGTCTGCTTGCTAGAATGGCGCCCGGTATCATTTGGGTTGCAGCTTTACTCTCTACTATGTTGGGCTTAGATAAACTGTTTAGAGATGACTTTAATGATGGTTCTCTTGAGCAGTTAATTGCCTCATCGTACCCATTGTCACTTACAGTGCTTGCAAAAGTGGCTGCACATTGGGTTGTGACGGGGTTGCCCCTTGTATTAATGACCCCGTTATTCGCGTTATTACTTAATTTAGATAGTAATGCGCTGGTGGCCACTGTTTTAACGTTATTATTGGGTACACCGTTATTAAGTTTTATTGGTGCAATAGGTGCTGGGCTTACTGTTGGGCTACAAAAAGGGGGTATTTTGATGAGTTTACTCGTACTGCCTTTGTATATTCCTGTTCTAATTTTTGCAACGTCGGCTATCGATACCAGTGTTATGTCGCTGGATTATAGCGGGCAACTTGCCATCCTTGGTGCTATGTTAGTCATCGCTATTATTAGCGCACCAATCGCCATATCGTCAGCTTTAAAAGTGAGTATAAGTTAATGTGGAAGTGGTTACATCCCTATGCTAAAGCAGAGCGTGCATACCAGTTATGCAATACGTTACTGCCTTATTTTACCGTAGTTACGGTTGTTAGTATGCTCGTTGGTTGGGTGTGGGGGCTTGGTTTTGCACCTGCCGATTACCAACAAAAAGACAGCTACCGTATCATTTTTATTCACGTTCCTTCTGCCATTTTATCAATGGGAGCATATTCCTCTATGGCCATTGCCGCCATTGTTGCGCTTGTATGGCAACTCAGAAACGCAGAACTTGCCGTTATAGCAATTGCACCAGTTGGCGCATGTATGACTGCAATAGCACTTATAACCGGGGCTGCATGGGGTAAACCTATGTGGGGCGCTTGGTGGGTGTGGGATGCACGACTCACATCGGAGCTTATTTTATTATTTTTATATTTGGGCGTAATTTCGTTATACCACGCTTTTGAAGATAAAAAATCAGCGGGCCGTGCTGCATCTATCTTAGCGATTGTAGGGGTGATCAATTTACCAATCATTCACTTTTCGGTTGAGTGGTGGAACACCCTCCATCAGGGAGCAAGCATCACTAAATTTAATACTAATGCGGTCGACCCAAGCATGTTTTGGCCATTAATAGTAAATATTTTAGCCTTTGCAGCGTTTGTTGGCACAGTCACTTTAATTCGTCTTAAAAATGAAATTTTGCAACGTGAAAAGCATCGCCCATGGGTGCGCCAGTTGCTTAATAGGGGGTAATTATGCAGTTTGACTCTTTTTCTGATTTTATTGCAATGGGAGGCTATGGGTTTTATGTATGGCTTTCATTTGGCACATGCGCACTTATTTTACTGGGTATCTTAGTGAGTTCTTTAAGAGATACTAAGCATATTATGGCTTCAGTAAAGCAACAAATTGTGCGTGAAGAGCGTATAAAACAAGCCAAGCAGGAGCAAGCATCATGAACCCTAGACGTAAAAAACGCTTATTAGTGATTGTTGCTATTTTATTTGGTTTGGGTTCTGCCATAGGTTTAGTGCTTTATGCTTTACAAGAAAACATAAACTTATTTTATACCCCAAGCGAATTGATTGATGGCAAAGGCCCAAACAAAGAAAAACCTTTTATTGGTCAAAAGCTTCGTATTGGCGGCATGGTAGTCCCAGGATCTGTTGAAAGAAACGAGCAAAGCTTAAAAGTGAGTTTTAAATTAATTGATACAGGTCCATTAGTGACTGTGAAATATCAGGGGATATTGCCTGATCTGTTTCGTGAGGGGCAGGGTATTGTTGCGCAAGGTGTTTTAATTGAGCCTAATGTCATTGAAGCGTTTGAAGTACTGGCCAAGCATGATGAAGAATACATGCCTGCAGAAGTTGCTGAAGCGGTTAAAGGTATTAAGCATGAAAAACCAAAATACAACTTAGATAGTGGTAATTAGCTATGATCCCAGAAATTGGTTATTTTTCTTTAACGCTCGCCATGGTGCTGAGCGTTTTATTATGTATTTTTCCACTTTGGGGCGCGCATACAGGTAATCTTCGCTTAATGCGTGCTGCCCCCTCTTTAGCTATTGGTCAGTTTGCGTTTGTATTAATTTCGTTTGCTGCGCTTATTTACGCAAGTTTAACTGACGACTTTACCGTATCTTATGTGGCTTATCATTCGAGTAGCACACTGCCATGGTATTACAAAATAACATCGACCTGGGGCGGCCATGAAGGAGCAATATTGCTTTGGTTAGTGATGCAAGCAGGATGGACTGCCGTCGTTGCTGCTCGCTCAAAGTCATTACCTTGGGTTCTACGTGCCCGTGTTTTAGGCGTGCTTGGTTTTTTAGGTGTTGGTTTCATGATGTATACCTTACTATTATCAAGCCCATTTGAACGTTTACTTCCTTATTTTCCGGTAGAAGGGCGAGATTTGAATCCGCTTTTACAAGACCCCGGAATGATCATTCACCCGCCATTACTTTACATGGGTTATGTTGGGCTATCGGTTGCTTTTTCGTTTGCTATTGCAGCACTGTTAACAGGTAAGCTTGATAACACGTGGGCCAAATGGTCACGTCCGTGGACAATGACCGCGTGGGGCTTTTTAAGCTTAGGTATTACTATTGGCAGTTGGTGGGCTTATGCAGAGCTTGGCTGGGGTGGCTGGTGGTTTTGGGATCCAGTAGAAAACGCGTCCCTTATGCCTTGGCTTGTTGCAACCGCTTTACTTCACTCGCTAAGCGTGACAGAAAAGCGCGGCATTTTTAAATCGTGGACCGTATTACTGGCAATTGCAGCATTTTCGTTAAGCTTGCTGGGAACGTTTATTGTGCGTTCAGGTATTATTGTATCAGTTCATGCGTTTGCAACTGATCCCGACAGAGGCCTGTTTATACTCGCCTTTTTAGGAATAGTTGTTGGCGGTGGTTTGGCGCTTTACGCATTACGCGTATCGCAAGTTCATAGCGAAGGACGCTACAAATTTGTATCGCGCGAAGTGGCATTGTGGCTAAACAATATCTTTTTAGTTGTGGCGACCTTAATTGTATTATTGGGTACTTTATTGCCTATGGTGCACAAAGAAATGGGCTTGGGTAGTATTTCTATAGGTGAACCGTTCTTTAATAAAATGTTTGCAATACTACTTGTGCCATTTGCTATTTTAATGGGCATTGGTCCTTTTTTACGCTGGAAGCAAAACAAATGGGCGTTTTTGCAAAATAAAATTGTTGTAGGTATTTTGGCCAGTGTGGCGATTACTTGTGTATGGTTGTTCTCAGCTTACGACGAAGTGACACCACTTACGCTATTAGCAACAACGCTGGGTGTGTGGGTTGCTGTTTCAACCTTGATTGACATTTACACTAAAGCCGCAGTGCATGGCACATTAAAAGAAGGGTTAAAACGCTTAGGTGTTAGTTATTGGGCAATGGTGCTAGGCCACATTGGTATGGCATTTGTTATTGCGGGCGTTGCGTTAACCTCTGCGTACTCTGTTGAGCGTGATGTATCGATGAAGCAGGGCGATATAGTGCAGCTTAATCAATACAACTACCGCTTTGAAGGCGTTAAAACAATTCGTGGACCTAATTACAGTGGCCATGCTGGTGTTGTTACGGTGCTAAAAAACGATGATGTAGTCACTCGTTTATACGCCGAAAAACGTAAATACGATATTGGCATGCAATTTATGACAGAAGCTGCTATTGATGCTGGCTTCACACGTGATTTATACCTTGCTCTAGGCGAGCAATTAAGCCAAGGGGCTTGGTCTCTGCGTATATACCACAAGCCGTTTGTGCGTTGGTTATGGATTGGAGGTGTATTAATTTCACTTGCAGGGTTCATGATTTTGTTTGATAAACGTTACCGTACATCTGCAAAAACAGCTCGAAAAGCAGCAGCGGAGAGTGTGTTATGAACCGTAAATTGTTAGCCATAGCGCCTCTTTTAGCCTTTGCTTTTGTGTGTGTGTTTTTATACCAAGGTTTATTTGCAAACCCACGCGAAATACAAACTGGGCGAATCGGGCATGAAATGCCTGCTTTTACGCTTCCTGATTTAATGCAAGACAACAAGCAATGGACCAACGAAGCGTTAAAAGGCGAGGTATATTTACTAAATGTATGGGGCACTTGGTGCCCAACCTGTTTAGCTGAGCTGGGCTACTTAACAAAGCTGCGAGAGCAAGGCGTTAAAATTATTGGCTTGTATTATGTGCAAGGCTACGACGCCGACTTTGATGGTCCGTTTGACATGCAAGCACTACGTACTGAAGTACAAGATATGCTTGAGCGTGCGGGTAACCCTTATCAGTTTAATATTTTGGATTTACATCGAACGCTGTCGTTAGA
>NZ_NTLW01000165.1:0-18886 GCF_002632075.1 Pseudoalteromonas sp. ESRF-bin5
TCGTAAAAGCCTTTGCCGTTTTTATACGCGTATGCCCATTCTTCATTAGGGTAGGGTTTGGTGGTGCCATCGCTTAATAGCTCCATAATTTTTTGTTTTTGGCCGTAAAAACCATGTACCGATAAAAACTTACGGCCCGAGGGCGTAATAGCAATATTACCCGGTGGGTGCTGCGCGTCGAATGTGGCTACTGTTTTTAAATCAGCATTTTGATTAGCGGTATTAGCAAACACACTGCTGGTTAAAAACGCGGTGCTGCAGGCTGCAACTAAAAGTATTTTTTTAATCTCGATCATGTTTAAAAGCCTTCTAAAACAAGTTTACCGCGTGAGGTGTGCGACTCTAAAATTTGATGTGCTTTATATAAATTAGCGGCGTTTATTAATCCTAAATTTTGCCCAAGCGTGGTTTTAAGTGTACCTGCGTCTATCAGCTCACTAATTTCATTAAGTAAGGTGTGCTGCGCCGTTATATCGGCGGTAGTAAATAGCGAGCGGGTAAACATAAACTCCCAGTGCACTGAAATACATTTACGCTTAAACTTTAAAATATCGAACGATGTAGGGTCATCTATTAGCGCAAATTTACCTTGGGGTTTAA
Source organism: Pseudoalteromonas sp. ESRF-bin5 (assembly GCF_002632075.1). NCBI lineage: Bacteria > Pseudomonadati > Pseudomonadota > Gammaproteobacteria > Alteromonadales > Pseudoalteromonadaceae > Pseudoalteromonas > Pseudoalteromonas sp. ESRF-bin5. The sequence goes on from NZ_NTLW01000165.1 coordinate 601, forward strand.
TACACTCCACTATTTGGTCTTGGTATTGGTCGGTATGGGTTAAGCCAATAACGTAATCAAACTCAGCTAAACCTAGCTCTTTGCGCTGCTCGTTTAAGTTTTTAGAATGATCGAGCACGTGATCGGCTCCTAACTCTTTAAGCCAAGTTACGCTTTGCTCGCGCGATGCAGTACCTACCACGTTTAGCCCAGTAAGTTGCTTGGCAAGCTGTACTAAAATAGAGCCAACGCCACCTGCGGCGCCAATAACTAAAATAGATTGCTGAGTATTTTGCTTATTTTTTGGCACTTGCAGGCGATCAAATAGCATTTCGTAGGCGGTAATGCTGGTTAGCGGCAGCGCTGCGGCTTGTGCGTCGGTTAATGTTTTAGGCGCACGCCCTACAATACGCTCGTCAACTAATTGAAATTGCGCATTACTGCCTTGGCGCGATAAATCGCCGGCGTAAAATACACGATCCCCCACATTAAATAACGAAACCGACTCGCCAACGGCTTTTACAACGCCTACGCCGTCCCAACCTAATACTTTGTAGCCTTGCTCTGGCGCTACATTTGCACGTATTTTTGTATCAACAGGGTTTACCGAAATAGCATTTACTTCAATAAGTAGGTCGTGCCCGGTGGCGGTTGGGGTATCAAGTTCAATTGCTTGTATAGAGTTGGGTGTAAGCGTTTTAGTGTTTTTGGTGTAGCCAAATGCTTTCATGTGCGTTCCTGATGATTTTAACCAAGTGTTTTTAACGTGTAAGCACTATAGCTCAGTTGAAAAATAGAAAAAGACATGAAAAACTAAAGCACTTTCAAATTTTAATTGAAAATATGCGATCATTTAACGATATTCAAACTTTTATAGATGTAGCCAGTTGCGCCAGTATTTCTGAAGCCGCACGGCAAAACGCGCAAACCCCAGCGGCGGTAAGTGCAGCTATTAAGCGCCTAGAAAAAGATTTAGGAAACGTATTGTTTATTCGCTCTACCCGCAGCTTACGATTAAGTGTGGCAGGGGAGCAGTTTTTAAGTTACGCCAAAGATTCACTTTCGCTTATTCAACAAGGGGTAGCTGCAGTACAAACCGCTGTGGGCGAAGTAACAGGGACACTACAGGTATCGGCCCCGTGCGATTTAGGGCGTAATAAACTAAGTGAATGGCTTAATGAGTTTTTAGCGCAATACCCGCATGTAAAACTTAAACTGCACTTAAGTGACGAAGTAAGCGACATTTACAGCCAATCAATTGATATTGCACTGCGCTTTGGTGTACCAAAAGATTCGCAGTTAATTGCAGCGCCACTTTTTTTAAATAATGCGCGTATTTTAGTGGCCTCTGCTGAGTATATTGCTAAAAATGGATTGCTTACACATCCACTTAATTTAACGCAGCACACCATCATTACCTTTATGCGCTTTGGCGAGGTGTTTAAAGAGTGGCGATTTTATAAAAATGGCGCAGTGCAAAAAGTGCAGCTAAATTGCCAACACATAGTTAACGATGGAGAAATGGTTAGGCGCTGGGCGTTAGAGGGCAAAGGCATTGCGTATAAGTCGTACTTAGATGTAATTGATGATTTAGCAAGCGGGCAACTCGTTCATTTATGCCCCGAGTGGCAAAGCGATCCGCTACCGCTTTATATGATGTACGCCGACCGACGCCAAATGACCCCGGTGATCAGCGCATTTAGGGCGTTTATTCAACAAAAAATAACCGCGTTAGTTGGCTAACTCATCGTCACTTTTAGTATTTAAATCGTTTACCACTAAATCAAGCAGCTGCATTAGCTGTTTGGCTTGTGTGGGGTCTACACTTTCAAACTTACATAATATATTTTTTGGAATATCAGCGGCTTCGTTTTTAAGGGCTTGCCCACTTTGGGTAAGCTGAATTAGGCGCTTACGCTTATCGTGCTCATCTTTAATAACAGCCAGCAGAGACTTTTCGGTCATTTTTTTGAGTATTTGGGTCATAGCGCCGCCATCAATAGCGGTTTTATCTATTAGCTGCGCTATGGTTACTTCATCTTGCTCCCACAGCGCCATCATTACTACATACTGCGGATACGTTAAATTAAGTGCAGCTAAAGGCTCACGGTAAGCACGTGCAATGCTATTTGATGCCATATATAACCTATGACAAAGCTGATTTTTTAATTTTAGTTGCTCAAATGACATACCCAACTCCTAGTGCGTTAATACCTTCAACTCAAAAAACATTTTAATTTGCATGCAAAGTATTTGCAATCTCTAATTACTTGGCCTATTATTTTGTATGCAAACTAAATTAATTGATAAACTTTGGAGTTCACTATGAATGTATTACAAAACGTTGCCTACACAGCAAAAGCAACTGCAACCGGTGGCCGTGAAGGTGTAGCTAAATCAGACGATGGCCGTTTAAATGTAAACTTATCAACCCCAAAAGGGCTAGGTGGCGACGATGGACAAGGCACAAACCCAGAGCAATTATTTGCAGCTGGTTATGCAGCGTGCTTTATTGGTGCACTAAAATTTGTAGCAGGTAGCGAAAAAATTGCTCTACCAAGTGATACACATATTAATTCTGAAGTCTCTATTGGCGCGATTGAAGGCGGGTTTGGCATTGCAGTTAAATTAGCTGTATCACTAGGTGATATGGATAAAACAGCAGCGCAAGAGCTGGTAAATAAAGCACACCAAGTATGCCCATACTCAAACGCTACACGCGGTAACATTGAAGTAGAGCTTTCGGTTATTTAATTAACTGTTTACTTAGCATTGTAATAGCCCAGTGGTTTGCCACTGGGCTTTTTTGTGCGCTGCAATTTACTAGAGATCACATTAATTGAAGTGGGCTTTTAAATAAATATACGGAAAATCGTATATTTGATATTTCATATATTCTAATTTTGTTTTATTGTATGCACACTAACTAAACGAGGATGCTATGGAACAACTCAACCCACTTCAATTTTACAAATGCTTAGCCGACGATACACGCTTAAAAGCCATGTTATTAATTAGCCATGAGCAAGAACTATGTGTGTGTGAGCTTGTTGCTGCGCTTGAACTTAGCCAACCTAAAGTGTCGCGCCATTTAGCGCAGCTTAGGCAATGTGGCTTATTGAGCGACCGTAAGCAAAATCAATGGGTGTATTACAGCATTAATAAAGCCTTGCCAGAGTGGGCTCTTAGCGTAATAGCACAAACCAAAAACGAAAATTCTGCGTTTTATAACGACGATTTAAATCGACTCAATGCTATGGGTAATCGCCCAGAGCGTGCAGCAAGCTGCTGTTAATTAAGCAAATTGATATAACTTTACTAAAGGTATTTATTATGACAATTAAAGTAGGTATTAACGGCTTTGGCCGTATGGGACGTTTAACACTGCGCGCAGCACTAGAGTGGCCAGAAGTAGAATTTATTAAAGTAAACGATGTAGCGGGCGATGCTAAAACACATGCCCATTTATTAGAGTTTGACTCAGTGCACGGGCGTTTAGCGCACAGCGTTACAGCAAACGAGAATAGCTTTAGTGTGGCTAAACATACTATTGCCGTTACCAATAACAAAACCATTAGCGATACTGATTGGTCTGATTGCGATGTAGTGATAGAAGCCAGCGGTAAAATGAAAACCACTGAGCTGTTAAATCAATATTTAGCACAAGGTGTTAAGCGCGTTGTGGTAACCGCTCCGGTAAAAGAAGACGGCATTTTAAATGTGGTTATGGGCGTTAACGATAATTTATATAACCCAGATGAGCACAAAATTGTGACTGCGGCTTCGTGTACGACTAACTGTTTAGCGCCTATTGTAAAAGTACTACAAGAAAAAGTAGGCATTAAGCACGGCTCAATGACCACTATTCACGATATTACCAATACCCAAACTATTATTGATGCGCCACATAAAGACTTACGTCGTGCTCGTTCATGCGGGACAAGTTTAATACCTACCACAACCGGTAGTGCAACAGCCATTACGCATATATTCCCTGAGCTAAAAGGTAAGTTAAATGGCCATGCCGTGCGGGTACCTTTAACTAACGCATCTATTACCGACTGTGTATTTGAGCTTGAGCGTGGTGTAACTGCCGCTGAGGTGAATGAATGGTTTGCTCAGGCGTCTAAAAACGAGCTTGCTGGCGTATTAGGTTACGAAGAAAAACCGCTGGTATCGATTGATTACAAAACCGATCCACGCAGCAGCATTATTGATGCGCTTTCTACCATGGTTATTAATAACACCCAGCTTAAATTATACGCTTGGTACGATAACGAATGGGGCTACGCTAATCGTACTGCCGAGCTTATGCTTAAAGTTGCTAAAAGTGACGTGGTTTAACCATTAATTAAAGGTTTTAAGGGCGTTAACCATGTTTGAGCAACTTGCTAATTTACCTACAGCAATAAAACAGTATTTAATTATTACCGGTAATTATTGGGCATTTACCTTAACCGATGGCGCACTACGTATGCTGGTGGTGCTGCATTTTCATCAGTTAGGGTATGGTGCACTGGCCATTGCCATGCTGTTTTTGTTTTACGAAATTTTTGGTGTGATCACCAATTTAGTGGGCGGTTGGCTAGGGGCTCATTTAGGCCTTAATAAAACCATGAACTTTGGCTTGGCGCTGCAAATAATGGCGCTTGCCATGTTATGTGCGCCAAGTGAATGGCTCACCGTGGCTTATGTTATGGCGGCGCAAGCGCTTAGCGGCATAGCAAAAGATCTAAATAAAATGAGCGCCAAAAGCGCCATTAAACACTTAGTGCCCGAGGGAGAAAGCGGCCAAGGCCAGCTTTACAAATGGGTGGCTATTTTAACGGGCTCTAAAAATGCGTTAAAAGGGGTCGGCTTCTTTTTAGGTGGTTTACTCCTTACGGTACTGGGTTTTGTAGGTGCTTTAAAAGCCCTAATTTTATTACTCACTATTGCGTGGATTATTAGCGTTGTATTTTTAAAAGGCGACATGGGCAAGGCTAAAAATAAGCCTAAGTTTAAAGAGCTATTTTCTAAATCCCGCGCAATAAACTTACTAAGTGCAGCACGATTATGCTTGTTTGCCGCGCGTGATGTATGGTTTGTAGTGGCTTTACCTATTTATTTAGCCCAGCAGTTTAACTGGAACTTTTGGTGGGTTAGTGGCTTTATGGCACTTTGGGTGATTGGCTACGGTGGTGTGCAATCGCAAGCGCCGCGTATTACAGGCACCAGCAATTCAAGTGTAGATACCGTTAAACATGCCTATTTATGGGTGTTGCTGTTAAGTGGTGTAACTGCACTTTTAGCACTACTCATGCAATTAGATGTGGCTGTGCATGTTACCTTAATTATAGGTTTACTTATTTTTGGCGGTGTATTTGCAGTTAACTCATCAGTGCATAGTTATTTAATTGTCAGCTTTGCTAAAAGCGATGGTGTATCGCTTGATGTTGGCTTTTATTATATGGCTAATGCCATGGGGCGTTTACTGGGTACGGTGCTTTCGGGGTGGGTGTTTCAGGTTTATGGTTTTGTAGCGTGTTTGTGGGTGAGCGTTGCTTTACTCATAGGTGCCTCAATAACCACAGCTATTTTGGCTAAGCGTTAAAACTCAACGTATTGTATTAAATTAAATTTTGTTCGCGGTTATCGATAGCTTGATTAGTAAAATCGTCTAAACTGTACTTGTAGTTTAAACAAAGGGCAGGTCAATGCGAGAAATATCGTTAGCAAAAAAACTATTATGGCTTACAGTAGGTAGCATATTTATAACCGTGTTACTGCTATCGAGCATTCTGTGGTGGGAGCTGTCGTCGAGTAACGATGAGCTATCAAGCCAGTCAGAAAAATATATAGTGGCAGAAGTTGAAGAAAAACTAAGTGCAAACGCGGCTGTATACGGTGAAAGAATTGCAGGGTTTATTAACGAGGCATACCGTGTCCCTTTTTCACTAGCTGCCATATTAAGTGGCACGGCTGGTAATGACGCACTTAGCCGCGAATCCGTTGTTAATCTAAATAAATCCATATTAAATAATAATGAGTCGCTTTCTTCCATCTACTCCCAGTTTGAAGTAAATGGGTATGATTCCAAAGATACTCAATTTACAAATGGCTACAGTCACTCTGTTGATGGTGCTGGTACACTCGAAATTTATTTTACACGCAGTAAAGAAGGCGTGGTCGAGCAGCAAGTTGTAGACGACCCTGCCGAAAAATATTTCACTAAGCTTAATGAATTTGGCCTGCGAGAGTCTGAATGGTATTTGTGTGCTAAAGACAACGTAAAGCCGTGTATTATGGAACCTTACTTATACGAAATTACACCAGGCAATTCAGAAATGATGACGTCTCTTACGGTTCCTATTATCAGAGACGGCCGGTTTGTTGGTATATCTGGTGTTGATTTAACGTTGCCGGTTTTTCAAAAATTAACAGAGCAGCTTTCAAAAGAGCTGTATAACGGTCAAGCTAAGGTTACCTTATTAAGCGATTTTGGTTTAATCGTAGGCAGTAGCCACTACAAAACAAAGCTTGGCCGGCCTTACAAAGAAGCAATGTCATCCACTATTACCAGTAAAGTTGAAAAGGTACGGGGTGAAAACAATCTTTTAAAAGCGGATGACACTTACCTGGTTAATTACCCTATAAATATAAAGCTTGCAGACACTCAGTGGTCGCTCATTATTGAAGTACCTGCAAATTTAGCTCTGGCTGGCCCACAGGCTTTGAGTGAAAATATGCAAAGTACCGCAGCAGCATTGGGCACTATTATTTTAGTAACCGGCTTAATTATTGCGGGTGTTGCTTTTGTAGTTATGAAATTTGTTGTGGCAGGTGTTATAGCCCCACTTGAACAAATACAAGAACGCGTTGATAACCTAGCCAGTTCAGAAGGCGACTTAACACACACCTTACATGTAGACAGCCATGCCGAACTAATTGCACTGGCTGGTGGCTTTAACCGCTTTTTAACTAAATTACGCGACCTAATTGCTGAGCTTAAAGCCGTATCAGATCAGACTAAGCAACAAGGCGAAATTGCCCAGCATATAGCCATCGACACAAAACATAATGTGCAGGCGCAGTTTAAAGAAATAGAAAGCGTTGTTACTGCTATGAACGAAATGAGCGCAACGGCGCTTGAGGTAGCAAGAGCTTCAGAACAGTCAGCGCAGCAAGCTGACGAAATAAACGGCTTAGTGGTAAGCAGTGAGTCGAGCTTGTCGTCGGCTATGACGCAAGTAAAAACTATGTCTGAAGAAATAAAAGAGGCAAACCAAGCCGTTGAAAAAGTAGCGACGCGTAGTAAAGACATAACGCAAATTTTAGATGTGATCAGAACCATCTCAGAGCAAACTAACTTACTGGCACTCAATGCAGCCATTGAGGCAGCAAGGGCTGGCGAACACGGCCGAGGTTTTGCAGTTGTTGCTGATGAAGTACGAGCACTTGCCTCTAAAACCCGTTCATCTACTGATGACATTAGCAACCTAATAGACAGCCTACTGCATGAGGTTGGTAATGCTTCCACCGTTATAGAAAAAGGCGTTGTAAGAGCACAAAATGCGGTTGACGAAACCTCTGTCGCCTTTGACGCGTTGCACAGTGTGGTTGTAAAAGTGGATGAAATAACCAATCAAATAACGCATATTGCAACAGCGGCTGAAGAGCAAAGCTTAGTAACAGAAGAAATAAATCGTAATTTAACGCTTATTTCTGATGCGGCATCTCAGTTGTCTGGTTTATCTTCGCAGGCAGGCGATAGTAGCGAAGTTCTTAATAAGCTGGTTGCTCAACAAGATAGCGAACTCAATAAGTTAAAAACCTAACAGGTACATAATTCCTAAAAATAAAAAACGGCGGTAATTATATTACCGCCGTTTTTTCATTAATTGAGTTGTTTAGTTTAGAGCGTTTTCATAATTTTAAACATTTGATCGATCATAGGTTGTGCAAGCTCTTCAACACCCGGGCGGTTAAAATAGCCGCGTAGCCCTGTAAATTGCACTTTAAAAAAGCGAGCATAGTCTTTTGGGCTAACCTCGCCTTTTAGCTCTTCACGCGCAATGGCTTGTGCAAATAAATCGCTTAAATAATCTTCAAATTTGTCTGATAAATCAAGGCTTAATGAATACAAACAGCTGTCTTCATCGGCAAACTCACAATTTGCTTTTACTAGCATGCAAATGGCGCTCGGGGCATTTTTTTTATCTTTAATGATGACGTTTTCAACAAACGTTTGTAAACCACCAATAATAGTAGGCGAAGCCAATAAACACGTTTTTATTTGATCTTCTATTTGCATGGTGTAATTTTTTAAAGACTCAATATACAACCCTTCCTTTGAGCCAAACGCAGAATAGATACTACCTGGGCGCATATTAATTGCGTCCTGTAGATCGCGGGTCGAAGTGGCATTAAATCCCTTTTCCCAAAATAGCTGACTGGCAAGGCGGACAACAGTCTCGCGCTCAAATTTAACTTTGTTGACCATGCTGTTTCTCAATTAATTTGAACATTTGCTCAATTTTAACTTGAGCGGTCGCTCAAAAGCAAATGGTATGTGCTTCGACGTTACTTAGACAACTTATTTTTGGAGCTAACAATGGCAGAATTTACTTTATATACAGCAGAAAATGCACCTGAAGAGTCAAAACCTTTATTAGCCGATTCAGTTGCTGCATTTGGCATGTTACCTAATTTACACGCAGTAATGGCTGAAGCACCAACGCTATTAAAAGGTTACCAAGTACTTCACGAATTATTTCAAAACACTTCATTTAACGCAGAAGAGTTAACAGTGGTATGGCAATCAATTAACGTTGAACATGACTGTCATTACTGTGTACCAGCACACAGTGCCATTGCAGCGTCAATGAAAGTTGACCAAGGTATTGTTGATGCTTTAGTGAATAAAACACCGCTTGCAGATGCAAAACTCGAAACATTACGTGAAACAACATTGGCTATGACGCGTGAACGTGGCGTAATTAGTGACGAGCAAATAGAAAAGTTTTTTGCAGCGGGTTACGGTCAACAGCAACTACTAGAGATTATTGTAGGTTTATCGCAAAAGGTAATGAGCAACTACACTAACCACCTAGCAAATACGCCAGTGGACGAACCATTTAAAAAATTCGCAAAATAATCGCGTTATAATTAACAAAAAAGGCAGCGAAAGCTGCCTTTTTTGTGCCGTAAGCACCGGGAGCTATTTGAATTTTACGGCTTGATTGCTACGCGTATAAATGCGTGACTCTGGTTTGGTCCATTCACCTTTTTTTAAATAGGAGGTAGACACAACCAATTTCCCATCTTTTAAATCGCTGGTCGACTTCACTTTAGTAATACCTTCTTTACTACCTGTAACCTCTTCGTAAGCAACAAACTGCGTAGGGCTGAGTACTTTTATAGTGCCTTTTGTATAAAAACCGGCTGTTGTAAAATAATAAAAAACCAATGAGTCTTTTTTGCTATCGTAAAAAATCATCGACTCGCCACCATATTCACCCTCATTAATAGAGTGTTTTGTTCTTATTGCCTTACCATTAAGCGCACGCTCCCATAAGCCTACGTCTTGAACTGGTTTAGTGCCTGGTGCAACATCAAAATCAGCTTGCCACGAGCCTAAATAAGGCTGAAATACACTAAGGTGTTTATCAAGTTTAAGTGGTTGTTCTTTTGCGTGAGTTGTAAAAGCTAAAAAGCACAAAGTAAAAAATAGCACTTTAAAATATGTCATAATTATTCTCTTATTATTTGAATTGATACAGACCAGTATAGGCGATAATTACTTGATAAAGAAAATCTTAATAATTCTATCCTTACTTTTTATATCCATAGTATGGTTTGTACATTTTCAGTGGGGCGTAACTATTTTGGCGCCTACTTATATAACTGCTATTAGTGCCATAACATTTATTATGTATGCGTGGGATAAACACAAAGCTAAGCAGTCGGTAAATAAAAAAGTAACTCGTACAAGCGAGCGAACTCTTCATTTATTAGCACTATGTGGGGGCTGGCCAGGGGCGTTAATTGCTCAGCAATTGTTGCGTCATAAATCACAAAAAAAGCGTTTTATAACGGTACTTTGGGTGTGCATTTTATTAAATGTAGTTTTATATTTTTTTGCTTTAGACTTTCGTGGGTATTTGGAAATAGCTAAGGTAAGCCTTTAAAAAAACGACCCCACTGAAAAACAACTAAATCAGTGGGGCGATGGTTGAATAACAACATTAGCGTTTTAACTGTGCTTCGCTTTGGTTAAGTAATCTAATAATAGGGTTTTGTTCTAATATTTTATTTTTTAAAAAATAGCCAATCAATAACCCGGCAACAAAGCCCCCAATATGTGCGCCATAATCAATGCCATCAGGGCCGCTTAACGCACCAGATATATTTATAATCAACCAAATTGCAAAAAACCAAGCAGCTGACAGTTTTTTCTGGTAGATAATAATCATAAAAGTGAGGCTGGCATGCCTAAACCACATTAAGTACATACCAAATAAGCCCGCAATTGCACCACTTGCACCTACACTAGGTATTGCTGATGTTGGGCTAACAAGGTAACTAGAGAGAGAAGCTATTAGCCCACACACTAAATACCAGATTAAAAAGCGCTTGTGCCCTAAAACATCTTCTAAGTTGTCACCTACCACATATAAAAAATACATATTCCCTAGCAAATGCATTATTGAGCCATGCAAAAACATACAAGTGAGTAGTGTCCATACTTCATTGCCTTCACTTATATCTGACGGTGTCATGGCAAAAAACTCAATGGCGAAGCCAAATGCTTCACTATTGAAAAAGTATAAAGCAAAAATTAATGTGTTGAGTGCTACTAAACTGAAAGTGACCCATGCTTTTCGCTGAGGTTTTATATTATATTCAACAGGCATTTGAGTTAAAAATTGAAAAAAATACGTTTTCCAGCTTGTTCTTTGATTTAGCTCGTTTAGAGTAGCTTTTAATTCTGGACTTTTTTTAACGCTTTCAAGCTCATCTTTATCAATCCAGGTACCATCACAATGCCTACAAATATCAATTTCGGTATGAAAATCTTCTAGAAGATGAAAACGTTCCAAGCTTTTATTGCAATCAGGACAGCCAAGTTCTGAAATACCTAATGAATCACCAAAGCTGGTTTCAAATTTCTCACCGACAGGACCATCGTTGATTTCGTCAATCATGCGATTAACTTCATTTTTTCAAACCAAAGGCCACCACATTCAAGGCAGATGTCTATTTCTTCACCTTGGTAGTTTGTAGCTTCTAAAGCGTGTGTTTTACAATGTGGGCAGTGTTTAGTTGGCATTTTTTAGCTCCTTTAGCGATCCAACAGAAATATCATTTTGTTTTAATTCCATTTTTAACTGTTCCGCATTTTGTTTTAATGCGGGTAAAGTTTCATCTTTTATTAAATGAGTAATTTTTTTTAGTTCAATTGCGGCTTGTTTAGCTGACATTTTCCTTGATATTGCTGCATTGATTACAAAGTCTGCTCTAGAATAAAACCGACGAATTTTAGTTAAAAACTCACTGGGTGTTTCAAGTGTAGTACGTGAAAACTGCATTGTTTTCCATATGTACTTATCTAAAGTAGGTTTAAAAAATTCCATTTCAGATTTTGGTGGGCTTTTTGCTAAGCGCTCTGCATATTCCGTAACGGCATTTACGTTATCGTTAACTTCATCAAATAAAGAAGTACGTAGATAATAGTTATCTTCCATTTTACTAAAAGAATCAAATTTTAAAGCTTGTTCTAAACCACTTTGAGCGGCTAAATACACGCCAAATATGGTAGAGATAACCATAAAAAGTTGATTTAACCAAAAGCCTGTGCTCTTTAGCTCTTGTTATCAACTGTTTTAAGTGCTTGAGCTAGTTTTTGAGTGGCCGCAGGGTTTTTGGGCTCACTTTGAGATGACGGAGTTGTGGGGTTCACTGCAAAATCCTTTTTTTACTTCCTTTGAAGCGAAATATATTAATGAATGAATATTTAATAATCAATGATTTATTAAATATTCATGTCACTAGTTTTTTTCACTAATCACATTGCTTGATTTAACCACTTTTTAACAATACTGCTCCACTTTGCTCACTCCCTAAATGATCGTCTTTATTATAAATAGGGCAGCTTTTAAGTGATAAACACCCACAGCCAATACATCCATCTACGCGGTCGCGTATGCGTTGCATATACGCTATGCGTTCATCTAATTGAGCTTGCCAGCGTTTTGAAAGCGCAGACCAATCTTTTTTAGTGGGCGTGCGGTTATCGGGGAGTGAGGCAAGTTTTTGTTTTATATCGTCTAGCGAAATGCCCATGGCTTGTGCTGCTTTTATAACGGCCACTCGGCGAAGTACGTCGGGTTTGTAGCGGCGTTGATTGCCGCTGTTTCGCCAGCTTTTTATTAAATGTTTAGTTTCGTAAAAGTGTAATGTAGACACTTTTACACCACTTCTTTTTGCTACGTAACCTACTGTTAAAGTGGCGTCGATCAGCTTTTTTTGCTCAGCAGACATTAATTTTATTCCATGTATTGACCTCAATATAACTTGAGGTTTTGAGCTCCCTTCAACATTAAAAAAGGAGCTGGAAAAATGCAACAAAAACTTAGTTGTAACACCGTTATTATTTATTCATCGGCACGAAAAAATGGTAACACAGCCGCACATGTTAAAAGTTTTGCTGAGCAAAATGAGCTGCATGTTGTGTGTTTAGATGAATTTAAAATACCGCCTTACAGTTACAGTAAAAAATATACTGATGATGAATTTTTCTCGCTTTTTGAATCACTTTTAAATTACGACCATTGGGTATTTGCTTCGCCAGTGTATTGGTATAGCACCACAACACAAATGAAAACATTCATAGACAGAATTACCGATTACATGGATGACGAACATTTAAAACCAAAGTTGCGTTTACTGCGCAGTAAAGATTTTTCGTTGCTGTCTAATGCGTCGTCGAGTGAGGCGCCAGATGCTTTTGTTGCGATGTTTAAAAACACATTTAGTTATTTAGGCATGCGTTTTTTAACGCATCACCATAAAAGTTCGCACACTTTATCGTGAATAACTGCCTTTTGTACAAAGCATCTGGTACTTTATTTATACACTAAAAAAGCCAAAGGATTGTTTATGAAATATTTACTATTACTTTTGTTGTTAAGCCCATTATCTTTCGCTAATGAGCAACCTATTAACGGTTTTGGTTATTACTATAAAGTACCAGAGCATGCAGCGATTAATGATTCGACTCAATTTAAAATAGCGTTTGATGTGGCCGATGGCGCTAAAAAAGGCGAGCAAAATAATGCGATGAACTCACTTGCCCGCTTTATAAATATGCATGTTGCACATGGCATTAAACCAGAGAACATTAAGTTAGCATTAGTTGTACATGGTGGTGCAAGTGTAGATGTGCTATCGAACGATGAATATAAAAAACGCTTTAACGTTGATAATAAAAACGCGAGCTTAATAAAACAATTATTGGCAAATAACACGCAGGTATTTGTTTGCGGGCAGTCGGCTACTCACTTTAAAGTAACGCCTAAACAGCTTATACAAGGCGTTACCATGTCTTTATCTGCTATGACCGCGCATGCTCAACTTCAGCAGCAAGGTTACACTTTGAATCCATTTTAATGAAAAAATCTATTTTATGTTTTGGTGACTCAAATACGTGGGGGTTAAACCCCGCAACGGGAAAGCGTTTTGAGGAAAAAGTAAGGTGGCCGTCGGTATTAGCAGAAAGGCTAGGTGACCAATTTGCTATTATAGAAGCAGGGCAGCCTAATCGAACGCTTGTGAATAATCCACCATTTAATGGGGACTTATCGGGGGTAAGTTATTTAAAACCATTTTTAGAAGCGCACTCTTTGACTGCTATAGTGATAGCCCTTGGTACTAACGATTTAAAAAAGCGCTTTAAATTAACGCCTGAGCAAATAGGGAATAGCTTAGCAAATTTAATAGACGGTATTGAAGGGTTTTACGAGGGTTATAAACAACCTAAGCTCATAATATTGAGCCCACCCTATGTTAGTTGTGTAGGGCAATATAAACATGTTTACGAGGGCGCACCGAGTAAAAACCTAGCTTTGAGTAAAGAGTTTGAAAATGTAGCGTGTATAAAAAATGCCAACTTTTATGATTTACAAAAAATCGTTTCTGTTTCACCCATTGATGGGGTACATATAGAAGCCAATAGCCATGCTAAAATAGCGGGTTTAGTGTGTAATTTAATAAATGAAGTTGATGCGTAATTAACGCTAACGCTTAAATTATAAGTACGCTATTTACTATGAATATTGTGAGCTTATTTGCATTTAAGGCTGATTATGCAATGATGGAGAACACACTGATAGTGAATGCTTTATAGGCAATAAGGACATAATGAAAAAATACCAACAAAAGTCATTAATTGCAGTATTAACCGGTGTTTTGGTTTTTGTAGTGGGTAGCCTAGTTTTATTGTATTTTGCTGGGCACAAATTAGCGGCCGCAATACAAAAAGATGCAAAGCAAATTGTTAACCACATAGACGCAGCTGTAAGCGAGCGACGCCAAATTCTTTTTCCTTTAAATGCATTAAACTTCTCTGAGTGTAGCGACGAAAACTTACTTGAAATGCGGCGTGCACTTTTTGATGCCAAGTATGTTGTAGATATCGGCTTTTTTAAAAATAACCAGCTTGTTTGTACCACAGGTTCGGGTGTACTAAAAACCCCAATAAACGATAGAACCCCCGACTATATTCGTAACAATCTTGAAAGTAAAAACGACAATAACATCAGAGTTCGGTTTGAGCCTAAGTTAAAAATTTTACTTTTTGAAGAACGAATAATGCAGGTCGTGATAGTTAGGCAGGGTAACTATAATTTAATTATGGATACCGCGGCTATCAGTCGCAGTAACATTGCAGCACCGTACTGGGAAATAACGTATAAAACGGGTTCTGATTCATTTCATTTGGCAGGTAAAAGCGGCTTGAGTAAAGAGCTTGCAAGCCACAAACAAATACCGTTTGAAACCGCACTTATGTGCAGCAATAAAAATAAAGGATATTGCGTTGCGGTTAGAACGCCATGGAGTGAGTTTTTCGCTGACAATCAATTTTTGCTGATTATTTCTCTTATATTAACCTGCCTAACGGGTGTGTCGAGCGCGCTAATAGTGGATTATCAAATTGCCGCTCGTCGCTCTACTAATAATAGAGTGCGTAAAGGCTTAACAAAGGGCTCATTTTATTGGACTTACCAACCTATTATTTGTTTGCACACAGGTAAAGTAATTGGTTGTGAGGTGCTAGCTCGCTTTGAAGACAAATACGGGCCACTTTACCCCGATGAGTTTATTCCGGTGATACGAAAAAATAATTTAACGTGGTCGTTTACTCAAGCAATGGTAGCGAAAGTACTTAAAGAGCTTACAGAGTTGGACGATTTACCAACGGGTTTTAAGGTGTCTATTAATATATTTCCTTGTGATGTAGAGCTTGGAAATGTATCGCTGTTGACACAAGAACCTGCACTTATTAATTCACGCTTTATTATTTGCCTAGAAATAACCGAAGACGAGTACCTCGATACTAGCATTGCACATGCTCATTTTAGAACGCTGGTTGATTCTGGATTTAATTTGTCGCTGGATGATTTTGGTACTGGCTATTCTAATTTAAGAAATTTACAAAATTTAAGTTTCCACCAGTTAAAAATAGACCGAACTTTTGTACAAGATATAGCCACGCAAGGTTTAAAGGCGTCTATGATCCCTAATATAATGGAGTTAGTGCGTAAGTTTAATTACACCTGTGTAGCTGAAGGAATAGAAACAACTGAACAAGAAGCTATGTTAAAAAGCGCGGGTGTACATTATGGGCAAGGTTGGAAATACGGCCGGCCAATGAAGGTCGAAAAATTTAAACGGTATATAGCACAGCAAACGCTTTAAAAAAGATCGACGATCTTTTTTAAAGCGTATAAGCAGTTAAATTTATTATAAAAACAGGCTAATTAGAATGATTAGATCAATATTTACAATGCTTTTGTTACTCTTAATAACTGGCTGCGCATCGCAATACCCTAATCAGCAAGTTGTCGGAAAGCAATTTCCAACGATTACTGGCGAAAGCTTAGAGAAGAAAGAATTTGTTATTCCGAGTGATTTTAACACTGAAAAAACCTTGCTGCTTATAGGCTATAAACAAGATAGCCAGTTTGATATTGATCGCTGGTTAATCGGTTTAGATATGGTAGGTGTAACACTCCCTACCTATGAGTTACCTACTATTGCCGGCATGGCACCGCGAATGTTTAGCACGTTTATTGATAATGGTATGCGCAAAGGGATTCCTAAAGAGTTATGGGGTGGTGTTATTACTATTTATAAAGACGGTGAAGCGGTGCAAAAGTTTACTGGTAACCAAAGTCCTAACAATTCGCGCGTTATTCTTATAGATAGCACAGGGAAAATATTATATTTTTACGACCGTGGTTTCTCTGTTGATGCGCTCAATAAATTAAAGGCAAAAATATAACGTTTTAAAGTGTGGTCGTTATTTATGGAAAATTTAAATAACGGCTCAGTATAATTTTTCAGTACTGAGTATTGAGATAAAGCTAATAGGTAATGCTCAACAGATCAGAGCAGTATAATATATGAGGTATAGTATAAATTAATTTTTAAGCTATTGTTATTTATATGTATTAATTTTTTCGCTGCTTTTTTCTCTTTATTCTTAATACTAAAATCGCATTGTAAACCTCGGGTATTTTAGTTAATCTAGTATCAAAGTTTCAAGGATGAAATCTATGCTAAAACCGCACACCGTATTTGTTAAAACCACCTTTCAATCTTCTTTTCACTGTGAAAGTTACACAATTATATTAAAAACTATGCAGGCTATTTTTGGTGATATAAAAATGGATGATGCATTGCCTAAACCTGACGCGCGCGACAAGTTTGATTTATATTTAATTGATGGTGCTAAAAATAACTGGCTTGATTTATTACCTGCTGATTTACTTTGTTTAGCAAAAAAGCATAAGGTTGTTTTATTTAATGTTGAGCAAGAAGCTGTTTGCGAAAAAAACTTACTATTAAATCATGTTAATGGTGTTTTTTATAAATCGGATGCGCCAGAAGTTATTTTTAAGGGGTTAGTTAGGGTCACATCCGATGAACTGTGGTTTACCCGAAAAGTAATTTCTAAAGCATTTAGTGATATTTTATTAGTTGCTTCTTCTTTTAACTCTTTAAAAGACGATATTACTTTAAAGCAAGACGATTATGCTCACCTGACCAAACGCGAAAAGTCGGTTATTCATTTAATTGCTCAAGGCGCGAGTAATAATACGATCGCGGATAAACTTAATATAAGTGATCACACCGTAAAAACTCATTTGTATAGTGCCTTCAAAAAAACAAATTCACGAAATAGAATAGAGCTTGCAAACTGGGCCCAGCGTTATGTAGCGGTATTATTACCTATGAGTAAGTAGCTTATAGCGGCTAAATAACAACATAAACCACATAAAAAAGGCTACGTAATGTAGCCTTTTTAGTTTTTTTAAATAAAATATTAAGCTGCTTTTTGAGCCCATAAGCCTTTATCAATGCCCTTTGTAACCAGGTCGGTCAGTGCTTTTTCTATTGCTTGAGTAACGCATATACTCATGGGTTCGTTGTCGCTAAAGCCACCTTCGGCTTCGGCAAGGCGCTTGTAGCTTACATATCTAAAAAAGCCTGCTCTCATTTCTTGGCTTAGTACTTTTTTGCTGGTGGCAACGCTCAATAGCACTTGGCCTGTTCGTACGTCTACGGCGCGTAAATATATTGAAATAGCATCTTCTCTATAAAGCTCAGAGGCGCCAATACCAAAGTACTCCATCCCTAAACCACCGGTTTTTACGTTGGTATCGTAGCTAATAATACCGCCTTCTAAAATTATTTTAGCGGTGGTTAATGGAGGAAGTTCAACACTGTTTGGGTTTTCTGATTGGGCTGCCCGAATAATTTTTCTTTCCGTTAATATATTTTGCAGACCTTCTCGTTCAACAGGTGTAAACCAGTCTGATTCATGAAGCGCTTGTACTAAAATAGAATTAGCGCCTTGTGTTACGGCAGTAGAAAAAGAGCTTACATTTGTTTGGGGTTTGTATTGACCTGTTTGATCTCTAAATGAGTAAACTGAAACCGGTATACTACCTGCTGGCTTTGGTAAGTTTTTTAGATCGCTGAATATTTCTGTTGGCTCAAGGCTCATTGCATTTTGTTGTGACGGTGGAATTAATTTGCCTAA
>NZ_NTLW01000267.1:0-15122 GCF_002632075.1 Pseudoalteromonas sp. ESRF-bin5
AAAGATACATTTGGCAAGTGGCATTGGGTGCTTGACCGCGGCAAGGTTATCGAAAAAGATGCAAATCTAGCCCCGCTCAGAATGACAGGCACTGTTCGCGATATTTCACAGTTAAAATCAACCGAAGAACGATTAAATCTGTTTGCTAAATGTGTTGAGTCGTTTACTGATGCGCTGGCAATTTACGATAAGAACTTTAAATTAGTCGATATAAATCCCAGTTTTTTAACGTTATTTGGTGGTATGCGCGAACAATACCTAAATAAAGATTTTAATTTGCCTGGATACGATACAAGTTACGTTGAAAACATTATCGATGTAGTGCGCCAAACTGAGCATATTCAGCAAGAAATTAAACTGCGCAATAATGAGCGTGTATTGCTGCCAATAGAAATATCAATTGATGAAATTAAAAACGAGCAAAACCAAATTACTAACTACGTGGTTGTTTATTCCGATTTAACAGAGCGAAAAAAAGCAGAATCGCAGCTGCATAATTTATCAAATCGAGATCGCACCACAAGCCTGCCTAACCGTAATTTATTTTTTACTAACTTACATAAACTGGTTCAGCAAGACGCTCACCATGCATTACTTGTTTTTGATTTAGATAACTTTAAAAAAATAAACGACTCATTAGGTCATCAACTAGGTGATAGTTTACTGGCAAAACTTGCTATGCGATTAAATAAACTCACCCGCGAAAACGATGTATTTTATCGCTTGGGAGGCGATGAATTTGCACTTGTAATGTCAAATACGAACGACCTTCATGTAATCACTCGCACTGCAAAACAGTTTTTAGCGGCTATTTCCACCCCATTTAAAATGGCAGGGCACGAGCTGGCTATTACCTCAAGTGTCGGTATTGTGTTGTTTCCTGAAGATGGAAACACACCCGAGGTACTACTTAAAAATGCAGATACCGCAATGTATCATGCTAAAAAGAAAGGTAACAGCTACCTGTTTTTTAACGACACCATGAACCGCCAAGCAGTTAAACGCTTACAAATTGAAAACCTAATGCGTTTTGGTTTGAAAGAAGATCACTTTGAAGTCTACTATCAGCCAAAAATGAATATACGCACGGGCAAGTTAACAGGCATGGAAGCGTTAGTCCGCTTTATTACTCCTAAAAAAGGAATAATAAGTCCGGGCGTATTTATCCCTATTGCTGAAGAAACAGGTCAAATAATAGATATTGGTGAAGTTGTTTTAAACAAAGCCTGTCGCGATGTAAAAAAATGGCTGGACGATGGGCTGTTTAATGGGCGCGTTGCTGTTAACTTGTCTGCTAAACAATTTAGCCTCCCCGACTTAACGTCGCGTATTGATATTATTTTGCAAAAAAATGCTTTGCCATCGTACTTTTTAGAATTAGAGATCACTGAAGGCACTGTAATGGATGATCCTAACGAAGCCATTAATATTATGCGCTCGTTAAGCGCCCGAGGTATTCATTTAGCCATGGACGACTTTGGTACTGGGTATTCTTCTTTGGCTTATTTAAAACAGTTTCCGCTAAATACACTAAAAGTAGACAAAGCGTTTATTGATGATATGAAAAACGAGCGCGGCCGAAATATGGTCGATTCAATCGTCACGATTGCTCACAACCTTGACTTACATGTCGTTGCCGAAGGCGTAGAACAAGCACATCAAATAGACATTTTAAAAACGCTTAATTGCGAAACGGTACAAGGTTATTATTACTCAAAACCGTTATCTAAAGACGAATTTACTGAGTTTTTAAAACAACAACAAAGTAAAGCAACGCCAAGCTTAATTAGCTCTAAAAAAAGTAATGTGGCGTCTATAAGCTAAGCGCGCCACATGCAGGTATTAACACCGACATATCTCAACCAGGCTCGCCTGTAATGCACGTTAAATAAAAACCAAGCCAAGGGGCCAAGCAGCGCACTGAGCACAAGCCAGCGCTTTACAGGCATTCCTTTTTGTATTGTGTCTAAGTACATAAGCGGGATAAACAAACTGCTAAGTAAAACAAACCACAAAACCACATACCTTATCTAAATAAATTGGCGCGCAGTTTAGCGTTTCTGCGATTAAATTTAAAGCAATACACCTTTAACAAAAAGGCAGCGTATTTAGGGCTGTTGATCTTTGGGATTAAATTTTGTTCAAATCAGCGGCTATTTAATCGCGGCGCGAGGTTTGTAACCTAGTAGATTAAGTAAAAACTGAGTAACAAAGAGTCAATAGCCCTTAGGAAGAACCCTTTGGGCTGCAGCTGTTTAGTATTAACGCGACGTTATCGCCAGTTGATGGGTATAACCACACTACATAGGCTCTGCCTTACCTACATACCAAACAGACAGCTGCAAATTTAACCTTGAAGGATTAACAGACCCTAGCTAAACCGCAGCTTTTTAAATTAATTAATAATTTGATGAGCGCTACTTTTCAGCACGCCCCATAAATTTGTTTTCAACCGTATTGATACGAATGCGATCGCCCGTTGAAATATGCTCAGGAACAGATATATTCAAACCAGTAGACATGCGTGCCGGTTTTGAACGAGCACTGGCTGAAGCGCCCTTAATAGACGGATCAGTTTCTTCAACAACAAGCTCAACGCTTGAAGGTAAATCAAGCCCTACTGGCGCTCCATCAATGACAATAACGTGCACCCCTTGGGTTTCTTCATTGATAAACAAAATTTCTTCACTAATGGCATCTTTATTCAAGTTATACGGCGTGTAGTCTTCGCTATCCATAAACACGTATTCGTCGCCATCTATGTACGACAGCATAGCCTCACGACGAATTAAGTCAGCAAGCGTTAGCATATCGCTGTCTTTAAACGTTTCATCAACCTTTCCACCGGTTACTACATCGTATAAACGCATACGGTATAAGCTTCCACCAGCACGGCCTTGAGGAACAGAGCGCACAATATCTTTTACTACTAATACACGACCATTAAACTCAATAGCTGTGCCTTTTTTTACTTCACTCGCCTTTGGCATGTGTAAATCCTATTATTTTTTTGATTGCCAGAAACATACCACGAACTGAACTTTGTTCAACAATAAAGTGAGCTAAAACGGCTTATACCTTGTATTGACTTGTAAAATCTATATTTATACTAAAATACATATAATCAATTCATTAAAAAACTGCTATGGTGTATCTACCTAGTATGACTTCAAGGAATGGATCATGGATCAAATAAAAGTACATGAGTATTTAATCAAAAAGCCGCTTGTGTTGGTTACAAAACCATTTGCTCAAGAGGTTGATGTCTATAAAGTGAATCATAAAATGTTCGCCACACTTGCTGTTGGTAACGATGGTGAAACAAACGAAAACGGTGAAGTAATTTGGTGGCTTAATTTAAAGTGTGATCCCGACGAGGCACTTTCGTTACGCGATATTTTCCCCGCGGTTATCCCCGGCTACCACATGAATAAGCGTTTATGGAATACGGTTATTTTAGACGGTTCAATCCCACAAGGTGAAATTGAACGCATGATTGATAATTCGTTTAATTTAGTCGTGGAAAACATGCCTGAAAAAGACCGTAACATGATAGCGCAACATTTAAACGCTGATTAAGCTACTTATAAGCCTGTTACTTAGCCTAGTTAGGACACAAAAAAACCGCATCTAAAATGCGGTTTTTTTATACGTGCTAAACGTTATTTAGTGTCATCTTTAGCAACGTCTGATTGCTCTTCAGGCACAACGTCTGCTTCTTGCTCTGATGTTTCTAGCTTTACTACTTCAGCAACAGTTTCGTTTTGTGTTGGCTTTTCGCCATAAAACGTTTCACCTGACTCAGCCATTGATACTAACGACTCACAGGGTGCAAATATAGCGTTGCTATTAGCAAGCGTAGACATATCCGAACTTACTTTGCTCGTACCGAGTTTATCCATGTAGCTAAATGGACCACCTAGGAATGGCGGGAAGCCAATACCAAAAATAGCGCCAATATCACCATCACGTGGGCTTGCAATAATGCCCTCATCTAAACAACGCGCAGCTTCATTAAGCATTTGCGCTACACAACGCTGAGCAATTTCACTTTTGTTTAAACGTGAATTAGGCGTTACACCCAGCAACTCGTAAACTGACTCGTCAACTTTTTTACCTTTTTTCTCGTAATCATAAAAACCACGACCCGTTTTACGGCCAAGGCGTTTTGAATCAATCATACGTGAAAAGGCATCAGGTCCTTTAAAGCGCTCTCCCAATTCTTTTTCAAGAATAGGTGCGATCTTAGAGCCAATATCAATACCTACTTCGTCAAGTAATGCAAGCGGACCTACTGGGAAACCAAACTCTACAAGGGCTGCATCAATTTTTTCAATTGGCTCACCAGCAAGCATTAAGTTAGCCGCTTCATTTAAGTAAGGTGCAAGTATGCGGTTTACGTAAAAACCTGCCATGTCTTTAACAACTATTGGCGTTTTACCCTGCTTACGGGCAAAATTAACAACACGTGCGATTGTCTCTTGAGACGTACCTTCGTGCGGGATAATTTCAACCAGTGGCATTTTTTCTACTGGAGAGAAATAATGCAAGCCAATTACGTTTTCAGGACGTGTAGCATTTGCCGCAATCTGAGAAATAGGCAACGATGACGTATTACTCGCAAAAATTGTATTCTCTTGGCATTGCTGTTCTACGTCTGCAACCATACCTTGCTTAAGTGCTAAGTCTTCAAATACCGCTTCAATAACTAAATCAATGTGTTTAAAGCCACTGTAGTCAGTTGTACCGGTGATACGGTTCATTGTTAACTGCATATCTGCTTTAGACATAATGCGGCGCTTAAGGCGCTTATCAAGAATTTTGTAGGTGTAGTTCATCGCATTGCTAATGCCTTGCTCTGCGACATCTTTAATACGAACAGGCACTTTCGCTTTTACAGCACTTACATGGGCAATACCAGCGCCCATCAGCCCGCCACCTAACACGGCAGTTTTAGTCACTGCTGGCGCGTCATCGTTGCGCCACTCTTTTTTCATTTCGGTGGTTGCAAAAAATAAACCACGAAGCGCTTTAGATTGCTCACTCATAACAAGCGTTGCAAACCCTTCTGCCTCGGTTTTATATGCTTTAAGCTCATCAAGCTCAACGCTCGCTCGTACTGCTTTTATAATAGCCAGTGGCGCTGGGTAATGGCCGCCCGTTTTTTTCAGTACGTTTTCTTTTGCTTTTTTAAAGATAAAGTTACGACCAAATGGGTTTGACTCTAATAGCTTGCTTACTTTATCGAGCTTTGGCTCTTTAGCTTGAGGCTTTTTCTTAGCAGCAAACTCTTTTGCTACTTTTAAAAGTACGCTTTGCGGTACGCAATCATCTAAAACACCCGCTTTTTTAGCCTGCTTAGGACGAATTTGCTTACCAGTTAGCATCCATTCAAGTGCCTTTTGAATACCCACAATTTTAGTTAAACGCTGCGTACCACCGCCACCAGGTAATAAACCTAGTTGAACCTCAGGTAAGCCAATTTTAGTTAAATCGCTATCTGTACCAACACGGTAATCACACGCTAATGCAAACTCTAAACCACCACCAAGCGCAGCGCCATGAATGGCACTTACTGTAGTGTATGGTAGTTTTTTCATATCAAAAAAAGCTTGATGACACAGCTCGCTAATAGCAAGTGCATCTTCACGTTTTTCTACGCTATCAAGCATTTTTACGTCAGCGCCCGCAATAAAGTTATCGCTTTTACCGCTGATAAAAACCATGCCTTTAACAGCATTTTCTTGTGCTTGCGTAAGTAAGGCTTTTAAATCGTCTGCAAACGAGTCACGCAGGGTATTCATTTTTTCACCCGGCACGTCAATCGTTACAACGGCAATTTTATTTTCGTCTACCGCTAAATTAAATACTGAATCTGTCATTACGCGCTCTCCAATACAAAGGCTGCACCTAAACCACCAGCAGCACATGCTGTTGTTAATGCTAAACCGCCACCACGACGTTTAAGCTCGTTTAAGCTTTGTGTAATTAAGCGAGCACCTGTTGCTGCAAATGGGTGACCATATGCAAGCGAGCCGCCATTCACGTTAAACTTATCCATGTTAATTTCGCCAATTGCTTTACTACGACCTAGCTTTTCTTGCGCAAACTTGTCTGAAGCAAACATCTTCATGTTCGCAAGGGCTTGCGATGCAAATGCCTCATGCATTTCAATTAAATCTAAATCAGCAAGGGTAATACCAGCTCTGTCTAATGCGATAGGTGTTGAATGCGCAGGACCCATTAACATGTCTTGCTCCACACCAATTGCAGAAAACGCAAAGCTACGTACGTAACCTAAAATTTCGTAACCAAGCGCGCGTGCTTTACTTTCGTTCATCATCAATACCGCAGCGGCACCATCTGTAAGTGGTGTTGCATTTGCGGCTGTAACCGAACCATGTTGACGGTCAAACACAGGCTTAAGCTTTGCGTAACCTTCAACTGTCGAATTTTTACGAATATTGTTATCTTCTTCAATAAAGCTTTTGTATGGCGGTAAATGTGCCGTCATAACTTCATCTTTTAACTTCCCATCTGCCCATGCTTGGGTAGCAAGTGAATGTGAACGATGTGCTAATGCATCTTGGTCTTCACGGCTAATATTATGTGTTTTAGCCATTTGCTCAGCAGTTTGACCCATTGAAAGGCCTGTTGAGTACTCTGCAACTGCAGGCGGTACTGGCATTAAATCTTTTAAGCGCAGCTTTGAAAAAATTTGTAAGCGTTGCCCTAAAGTACGCGCTTTGTTTAAATCAACTAAGCTACCGGCCAATTTTTTACTTACGCCAATAGGTAATACAGACGACGAATCGGCACCACCGGCAATACCTACACTCACAGAGCCCGCCATAATAGACTCAGCCACGTTAGCAATTGCCTGAAAGCTGGTAGCACATGCACGTGACACAGAATAAGCATCAACACCAACTGGCATGCCTGTACCAAGTACAATTTCACGCGCAATATTTGGCGCTTCTGGCATTTGTACTACTTGACCAAATACAAGTTGATCGATTTCTGACTTATCGAAATTTAATCGCTCAAGCATTTCGTTAACCACTAATTTACCCATATCAAGTGCTGGTACGTGGTGGAATGCTGTTGCTTGTTTTGCAAACGGTGTACGAAGGCCACTTACAATGGCAATACGATCACCCTTTGGTGTTTTTAGTATGTTTTGCTCAGACATTTATGCTCTCCCGCTGACAGGTCTGACCTGTTTGTTTTCCTCGATTCTAAACAACCCGTGTGCTAAAGCCAATAGATAAACTGAAATTTATACAAAGTAGTCATGTTTACATATCACACAATAGGCTTTTTTAAACGCATTTACAAAGATTTGTGGTACGCTAAAAACCGTTAAAAAATAACGAACTATTTTAAAAAATACAGTCTAACTCTTGAGTTACCCTATTATAAACCTTATAAATAGGTCAGTATTTGCAACCTAACCCATTTAGGTACTAACCCAGCTGACGAGGACAGTCCACTTATTATGGCAGCTAACGCATTTTCACAATTAAAAACGTACTTAGATACACAAATCATTGGCCAGCCAGAGCTTACTCAAGCACTACTTATTGCTATTTTAGCTGACGGCCACTTATTAGTTGAAGGCCCACCAGGGCTTGCAAAGACACGCGCTGTAAATGCGCTTGCAAAAGGGATTGAAGGTTCGTTTCAACGTGTCCAGTTTACACCCGATTTATTACCGGCCGATGTAACTGGCACCGATATTTACCGCCAACAAACAAGCGAGTTTGTGTTTGAGAAAGGCCCTTTATTTCATAACCTTATTTTGGCTGATGAAATAAACCGTGCCCCAGCAAAAGTACAATCAGCATTACTAGAGGCCATGGCTGAGCGCCAAGTAACGGTAGGAAAAAACACCTACCCACTTAGCGACTTATTTTTAGTAATGGCCACTCAAAATCCGCTAGAGCAAGAAGGCACCTACCCGCTGCCAGAAGCACAGCTTGACCGTTTTTTACTGCATTTAAGTATTGGTTATCCGGGCGCCGAGCACGAGCTAGACATTTTACGCCTAACGCGCGGTGAAGCATTAAAAGAGCAACAAGCTGTTTTACAAAAAATTAGCCAAAGCGATTTATTTGCTGCCCGCCAAGCAATTTTAGGTTTGTACTTAGCCGAGCCTCTTGAGCAGTATTTGGTTCAACTTATTATTGCTACGCGAGAAGGCGCGCAATTAGATGAACAACTAGGCCGCTGGATTGAATTTGGCGCCAGCCCTCGTGCCACTATCGCGCTCGATAAATGTGCACGTGCTCATGCATGGTTACAGGGCCGCGACTTTGTAGCCCCTGACGACATACAAGCGGTTGTTCATAATGTACTACGCCATCGCATTATTTTGAGCTACGAAGCCCAAGCCGATGGTATTACAAAAGATCAAGTAATTAGCCGAATTGTAGAACTGGTAGCTGTACCTTAATTTATGCATAAACAATTAGACCCTCAGGCATGGCTGAAACAAAGCCATAGCCACGGTGTTAATTTAGCACTAAAAGAGCTGATGTATTACAAAGCCAAAGCGCAACTGCTTGAGCTTGCTCCTAAGGTTAAAATTAAAAATACTTTAGCAGGGCAATATCTTGCACCACATAAAGGCCGTGGTATGGAATTTGCCGAAGTTCGCCATTACCAGCAAGGTGACGACATTCGTTCAATTGACTGGCGAGTTACAGCGCGGACAGGCGAAACCCATACAAAACTTTTTCAAGAAGAAAAAGAACGTCCTGTATTTGTATTTACCGATTTTTCAAACTCGATGTTATTTGGCTCAAAGCTCCTGCTTAAGTCAGTGCAAGCTGCGCACATTAGTGCTTTAGTTGCATGGTCTGCCTGCCAGCGTGGCGACAGAATTGGCGGCATTGTATTTAATCAGCACGCTCATTTAGAGCTCAAACCCAGCGCGCGAGAAAAAGCCGTATTAAAGCTTTGTCACAATTTATGTGCTAACCACCAGCAAGCCCTTGGGGGAATAGATGCAAAAGCCCACAATAACTTTAGTGATAACCTAAAGCGCCTTAATCATTTGGCAAAGCCGGGTAGCTTGGTGTATTTGGTATCAGATTTTAGTTCTCTTGACGATGCAAGCTTCAAACAGCTTGAAATACTTAGCCGCCATTGTGAGCTTATTGGCTGTCATATTAGCGACCCATTTGAACATCAATTACCGGCTTATAAAAATACTGTAAGCGTTAGTACAAATGGCCAAGATATTGCTTTGCCACTAATGGATAATGCCTTTAGAGCGCGCTTTGCTAAAAATGCAGAAGATACATTCAATAAGCGCCTTACTCGCTTAACTAAATCGGGTCTTAATTTAATATCGTTCAATGCAGCCGAACCACTTGAACTGCAGCTTGTGAGAAAATAAACCATGCAAACCAATCCACTCGATGGCCTGCACGATGTAATAGCACCTAACCAAGTTGATTGGTGGCCACTCGCCCCTGCTTGGTGGGTTATTATTGCTCTACTTTGCATTGCACTTTTAACCGGTGTGTATGCAATTTATAAAGCGTACCAGTTTAAAAAAGCAAAACGTTATGCCGTATCATTAAGTCAACAAGAGCAATACCCTCAGCATTTACATATTATTTTAAAACGCCTAGTTGTTGAATATTACGGTAAGCACCTTGCCACACAACCTACAAAGCAGTGGTGTGAAACGCTTAATACACTCAGTGGACTCACGTTTACTGAGCAAGAAATTTTAAGCTTATACAGTAGCGAAAATAACAATGTCGATTTAAGTAAAAAATTTCGACAAGCAATCAAAAACTTTAAAGTAAAGGAGCCGCTATATGTTTGAATTTAGTTGGCCATGGCTTTTTTTGCTCCTTCCGTTACCTTTACTGCTTTTATTACTAAAGCCTGCAGCAAGTAGTAACAATACTCGCTTACGAATTCCGGGGTTTGCTCAGCACAGCTTGAGTAATCAAAGTATTGAACCTCGATCACGTCGTTTATCGTTATTTGAATGGCTACTTTGGTTATTACTTGTCAGCGCAGCTGCTAACCCCACGTGGTTAGACGAGCCTATTTTGTTGCCAAATGAAGGCCGAGATATCATGCTTGCGGTGGATTTATCTGGCTCCATGACCGAACAGGATATGGCTTACAATGGTCAATATGTTGACCGCTTAACAATGGTAAAAGCTGTACTTAGCGACTTTATAGAACAACGCACTGGCGACAGACTTGGACTTATTTTGTTTGGCGATACGGCGTTTTTACAAACACCTTTAACGCGCGATCTAAAAACGGTAACTAAAATGCTTAACGAAGCACAAATAGGTTTAGTTGGACGCGCGACAGCTATTGGCGACGCACTTGGCTTATCAGTGAAACGTTTTGCTAGTAAAGACGACAGTAACCGAATCGTTGTGCTATTAACCGACGGTCAAAATACCGCGGGTAACTTAAACCCTGACGACGCATTATTACTCGCCCGCGAAGAGGGCATTAAAGTCTATACCATAGGTGTCGGCTCTGATAACCCACGTGGCTTTAGCCTATTTAATATGGGTGGCTCAGGCGGAAGTAATTTAGATGAGCGCCTACTAAAAAATATAGCTGACGATACCGGTGGCCTTTACTTTAGAGCCAAGGATGTAGCGGGCCTCAAACAGATTTACGCAGAGCTTGATAAGCTAGAGCCCATTAGTGCGGACGAAAAAACCTTTCGCCCACAAAGCTCATTATTTTATTACCCGCTACTTATTGCCATTTTACTAATTAGCTTAAACGTGATGCTAAGTACATTGCGCGCATTAAAGGAGCCAAACTAATGGATTTTGAATTTATTCGCCCTGCCATTTTATGGCTGCTTATACCTGCAATTGGCCTATTTTTTGTAGCGTTAATTAAGCATAAAAAAACCACAGACGTGCAATTAATTGCACCGCACTTAGCCCAATTTGTCATCAGTGATACCAACACAAAAGCCAGCCAACCACTTTGGCTGATAGCTGTATTTTGCAGTTTAGGGGTTTTATTCAGTGCAGGCCCAAGCTTTGAAAAAAAACAGGTGCCCGTTTTTCAAAGCAAAAGTGCTCGTGTCATCGTTATGGATATGTCTTATTCAATGTACAGCACCGACATTTTACCAAACAGGTTAACGCAAGCTCGTTTTAAATCCCTTGATATGATTGAGCTTTTTAAAGAAGGTGACACCGCGCTAGTTGCTTATGCTGGCACTGCGTATACCATATCGCCACTAACCAATGATGCCACAACACTCAGCAATTTAATTCCAAGCTTAAGCCCCGACATAATGCCCGACAAGGGCTCCAATGTTTTAGCTGGCCTAGATATGGCAAAAGAGTTATTAAATCAGGCAGGTTATATTGATGGCGATATTATTTTAATAACCGACGGTATAGAACAAGAAGAACAAAGCGATGTAACAAGCTTTATAAATAACACAACATTTAGACTCAACATTTATGGTGTAGGGTCAGAGCAAGGTGCGCCTATAAAGTTACCTGAAGGTGGTTTTTTAAAAGACCGGTACGGTCAAATTGTCATCCCTACTATAAATATTTCACAACTAAAAAGCTTAGCAACGCGCAGTGGCGGGAAATTTGCGCGCTATCAACCAAGTAATAGCGACATAAATACGTTTTCGCCAATGGCTAATAGTGAGTTATTAAAAGATGAAACACAAAGCCAAGCACTGTGGCGTATCGACGCCGGTATTTACGGGCTTTTGCTCTTGTTACCATTTGGTTTGTATTTATTCAGGCGCTCTGCCTTCTTAGGCGCGGTTTTGTTGCTTACCTTTTTACCTCAGCAAAACGCGTATGCATTGGAGCTCCCTACACTATTAAAAAATACAGACCAACGGGCTCTCACCGCCTATAAAAATGAAGAATACGACAAAGCCGCTAACGCGAAGTCAAACCAATTAAAAGGCGCAGCGCTTTACAAACAAGGCAATTATAACGCCGCTTTAGATGCATTTGGTCAAGATAAGTCGGCCACAGGTTACTATAACTATGGCAATGCACTTGCCAAAGCGGGCAAGCTTGAAGAGGCCATAAACGCTTATAAGCAAGCTCAAACGCTGCAAAGTGATTTTAGTCAAGCCGCAGATAACCAAGCCTTAGTTGAGCAGCTGTTGAATCAACAAGAACAGCAGAACCAGCAAGAACAAAGTGGTGATGAATCTCAAAATCAAGAAAACCAGCAACAAGGCGATCAAAACCAACAACCCAATAACGAACAATCTGGGCAAGAGCAACAAAATAATGAGCAAAACGACTCGGCAAAAGGTGAAAACCAAAGGCAGAGCGATGCGAGCGAAAAATCAGAGCAAGAGTCTGAACCCTCTGAAGATCAGCAAGGGCAAACCGGTGAGCAATCAGAGGAGCAAAATAAACCTGATATGCAAGCACAACCACAAAGCGAACAAAGCGAAAATAAAAACGCTGAACAGTCTGACCAGCAACAGCCCCAATCGCAAGCAATGAGTGAGCAACCCGTTAGCGACGAGCAAAAACAAAAAGCGCAACAACAGGCAATGCAAGCACAAGCCAGTGAGCTTACAAATGAAGAAAAAGAAAAAGCCCAGCAGCTTAATCAGTTACTCAGAAAAGTACCGGACGACCCGGCAATTTTACTACGGAATAAAATGCAACTCGAAGCCCAAAAAAGACAATATCAACGCCGCCCTACAGGAGTAGAAAAATCATGGTAATGCGATTATTTTGCTGTTTATTGCTACTATGCGCGATCCCCTCGTTCGCAGCGACAAAACTTCAAGCGAGCGTAGATAAAAACCCTGTTTTGGCGGGTGAGTTTTTTATGCTCAATATATCAGTAGACGATAACGTGAAAGGTGAACAACCCGATACGTCTGTACTGCTGAAAGATTTTGTAGTCGGCCCAACAAGTTTAAGTACGCGAACTAACATCATAAACGGTAGCATTAATAAACAAACTACGTGGAGCGTTAAATTAATGACCCGCACCGAGGGGCAGTACACTATCCCCTCATTTACGGTAAGTGGATTAAGCTCGCAGCCAATTGATTTAACCGTGACAAAACGTGCTGCAAACGCTGACAATAATAACGACATTTTTGTAAAAACATCACTTTCTAGCAATTCACTCTATGTGCAAGAAGCAGGCGTTTACACACTAAAACTATACTTAGCTAAAGAGTTACTTGATGGTAGTTTAAGCACACCGAGCATGGAAGATGCACAGCTAACACAACTAGGTAAACAGACAGAAAGTTACGAATTAGTTGATGGTAAACGCTACCTAGTTATTACTCGAGAGTATTTGATTCAACCCCAAAAAAGTGGTCCTTATACTATTGCTGCCCCCGTATTTCAGGGCCGAGTGCAACAAAATTATCGCCAGTTAGAAGTGTCTGCAATTGGCGAAGACCAACAAATAGAAATTAAACCCATTCCCAGTGATTACAAAGGAGCATGGTTGCCCAGTGAGCTGGTAAACCTTGGTGAAGAATGGCAACCAAGTGATGACACCATTGAAGTCGGTACACCTATAACTCGTACAATTACACTTACAGCGCTTGGCGTCACCAAAGAGCAACTCCCAGATATAGAAATGCCAACAATAAATGGGATCCGTAGCTACCCTGATCAAAAAGATAACAACAACGCAGTAAGAAATGGGCGTGTTGTTTCGCAACAAACCGCATCGTATGCATTATTGCCACAAACACCGGGCACTTACACCTTACCTGAAATTAAATTACCTTGGTTTAATACTAAAATTAACCGTATTAGTTTTGCCACGCTCCCAGCGCGTAAAATTACTGTAACGCCAAGCAGCACCGTTGTTAATACCCCTGTAAATACAGAGCAAAGTATTGAGAACACACCCGTTGATGAAACTAAAGTTGACGCTAATACATCAGCCCAAATGCAAACTGCTCGCAGCTACACGCCACTATGGCTTATTGCTGTTGCTTTACTGGGTTATATTTTATGGATTGGCACTGCAATTTATTATTGGTTTACCCGTTCTAATATAAATACCATTGAAAAAGTGAAGCCATTACCTACTCCACTCAGCCAGCCAAGTTTAAAAAAGCTGTTAAACATACAAAAAGCAGGTGATGTTAAGGCCTTTTACAATGAGCTAAATAATTACGCAGTACAAATAACCAAACAGGATACCGGCGCTATTGATGAGTTATGCCGACGGATTAATAACTCACAGTTGAGTACTGAGGTAATTCAATTACAAGCGCAATTGTATGGAAATAAAGCTAAAAACAGTGACCTTGGTGCTATTATAAAAATACTTGAGAGTGAGCAAGCTCAAGCATCAAATTCGCAACAAACTGTATTAAAAGACCTTTATAGCTAAAATAAAGTTACGTATGAGTCTTTTTTCATTAAATAAAAATATAGTAGTAAAAAAGTGCTTATGCTGGGAAATAAAAAATCAAATAATCAGGTCTTAATCGATATGGCAGAGAAACAAAAACGTTATGAAGCCTTAGTTCACGTTTATAATAAAGAGCTTTACCGCTTTGCATACTGGTTGTGCCGTGATCCGCACATAGCTAATGATTTAGTACAAGAGACATTTTTGCGCGCTTGGCGCTCACTTGATTCTTTACTCGATCAAAAAGCAGCAAAGCCGTGGTTACTGACTATTTTACGCAGAGAAAACGCACGACGATTTGAACGTAAACAGTTTGATTACAGTGATGTAGAAAACGATATGCTAGTTGATGAAACCAGCCATTCGCTTGATGATGAAATGGAGCAAACCGTTATTCAACGACAAATTGGATTGCTATCTGACGAATACAGAGAGCCACTATTATTACAGGTCGTAATGGGGTGCACTGGCGAGGAAATTGCCGACATACTCGATTTAAATAAAAACACGGTGATGACACGTTTATACCGTGCTAGAAACCAACTTAAAGAGGCTTTAAGCCGTGATGATGAACAACTTAAAGGGGCATCAAAATAATGGATGAACTTGAGTTTCGTCGCCGCACTATTGCGCAACCAAACGATATAGATAATGAACTTATGGAGTTTGCCCAGAGCAACCCTGAGCGACAAAGTTTTATTACCGAAATGAAAGAATTTGAT
>NZ_NTLW01000183.1:0-9360 GCF_002632075.1 Pseudoalteromonas sp. ESRF-bin5
TCGGCAGCACTGCGTAAAGTTAACGGCGAATTTATTACTTGGCTTGAAGAAAACAAGCTAGATAACAGCCACCCACTTACACCTTATTTGAGCAATTTAGCAACACCTGAGTATGGCACGTTAAAAGCTGACGATGGACAAATAATGCATTACCGCTTATTCAAACCAACTAATATGAGTGCAGGTAAAAAGCACCCAGTCATTGTTAACGTATACGGCGGCCCGCATGCTCAACGCGTTACAAACAGCTGGCGCAGTAAAAATTTATACTTTCAATATATGGCGCAGCAAGGTTATGTAATTTTTCAACTTGATAACCGTGGTTCGTACAACCGTGGTAAAAAGTTTGAAGACGCTATATACAAAAACCTAGGTGACGTTGAAGTAAGCGACCAAATTAAAGGCGTTGAATTTTTACGTACACTTGACTACGTAGATGCTAAACGCATTGGTATTTACGGCCATAGCTACGGTGGCTATATGGCGCTTATGACCATGTTTAAAGCTGGTGACTACTTTACTGCCGGTGTATCAGGTGCTCCGGTAACTGATTGGGCATTATACGACACTCATTACACAGAGCGTTATTTAGGTCACCCTGATACAAATGCAAAAGGTTATGAAGCTAGCGCAGTATTTCCATATACCGATGGTCTTAAGGGACCACTAATGATTTATCACGGTATGGCAGACGACAATGTATTGTTTACTCATGCAACTAAACTATTTAAACAACTACAAGACAGTGAAAAACAGTTTGAAATGATGACCTACCCAGGTTCAAAACATAGCTTGCGCGGTAAGCAAGTTCAAACTCATTTACACCAAACTATTACAAATTTCTTTAACCGTCATTTTGATGTTAAATAACAAACAGTAACTAACTTATTAAGGCTGATTTTTTAATCAGCCTTTTTTATTTAAAAAGAGTCTTAAACTCAGCCTTAGTTAAATGCCTCAAATACAGCTTTAAATTTAACCTCGAAATATAAACTAGCCCTAGATTAAACGCATATTTTTACTAAACTTATTTGGTGCACTTTTTTGTGCAAATAATTAAAGGATACGCACATGCTTAATCTTCGACGTTTTAGTATTTTTCAGCGTTTTGCTATGTTGGTTGGCATTGTTATTTTTGGCTTGATTGTATTGAGTGTTTCTAGCTTAAACAACCAATATAAAGCCCTTAAATACGAACAATACCTAAAAACACAAAATGTAGTGGAAACTGCTTATAGTATTATTGAACACTTTCACACACTTGAACAAAACAACACACTCACACAGCAGCAGGCACAAACGCAAGCAATGAATGCAATTCGTGCTTTACGCTATGACAAAACTAATTATTTTTGGATAAACAACTACCAACCAGAAATGGTAATGCACCCAATAAAACCCGCCCTTGAAGGTAAAGATTTAACTAACAATAAAGATCCAGACGGTAAAGCGTTGTTTGTTGAAATGGTTAATATTACTAAAAAAGATGGCGAAGGCTTTATTCCTTACAAATGGCCAAAACCCGGTGAAGAACAACCCGTTGATAAAGTTGCCTTTGTAAAAGGGTTTAACCAATGGCAGTGGATAATTGGCTCAGGTGTATATTTAGATACCATAGATGCTGCATTTTCGTTTCAACGTAACCTTATTATTTTAAACGCCGTAGTGATGATCATAGCTGTTATTGTGTTTAGTTACTTTATAGGGCGCAGTGTATTACTACCAACACGACTTGCCGCCAACATGATGAAAGATATTTCGCAGGGTGAAGGCGACTTAACCCGCACTTTAAATGAAGAAGGTAACGATGAAATTTCGAAGCTATCACATTCATTTAATTTATTTGTTTCAAAAATGCGTGAATCGTTGGTACATGTATCGCAAAGCGCAAACGATGTTAACGAACACGCACACACAGTTGATGACTCAACAAAAACTAGCCAATCATTCATAGAGCTACAAAACGACAGCTCGACACAAGTTGCAGCGGCAATGGAGCAAATGACCCATCAAATACATGATGTGAGCAGCAACGCAGAAGCCGCAGAGCAAGCCGCTAATGATGCGGCACATAACGCATCAACGGGTAAACACGTAGTCGCAGAAACAATAACCGCCATAGAAACACTCTCGGCAAACATCGAGACAGTAAGTCGTGTAACAGAAGACTTAGCAAATGAAAGTCAGAACATAGGCTCTGTACTGGATGTAATTAGAAGTATTTCTGAACAAACAAACCTACTCGCGCTTAATGCTGCGATTGAAGCCGCACGTGCTGGTGAGCATGGTCGGGGCTTTGCAGTCGTTGCCGATGAAGTACGTACGCTTGCCAGTAGAACAGGACAAAGCACTGACGAAATTCAATCAATGATCAGTAAACTACAAGAAGGCACCCGAGCGGCTGTAGACGCAGTTAAAGCCAGCCAAACGCTTTCTGTATCAACCGTTGAACAGGCATCCTCTGCAAATAACTCACTCAATGAAATTGAACGACTCGTATCTGTTATCACTGAAATGAACAGCCAAATTGCACGTGCAACAGAGCAGCAAACTCAAGCTGCAGATGAGGTGAACCTGCGCATTAACGATTTATCTCAATCAACTGAGCAATCGTTAGATAATACCAAGCAACTCAATAGCGCCAGTGATAAGCTCAAACAAAGTAGTACGGAGCTTTCATCTATTGTTAATCGATTCAAATTAAATTGAGTATAAAAAAAGCCCTGTTAAACAGGGCTTTTTCATTTAAGTAGTTAACTTTATAAGCAGTAACAGGCAAATAAACTAGCAACAGAAGCTGCTGTTGGTTTGCCATGTTGCCAATCACCACCTTCAACACCACTACCGGCAATATCCATATGCACGTATGGCAACGGCTGTGTAGAGTCTGTTCCGTGCTTGTCTAACCCGCCAACAACAGCTAAAAACGCCATCGGGAATTGGTGACCACGTGCCGTTACCGCAGAAGCTGCGTTATTACTTGAAAGCACATCATCCGCCAGCGTACGTGGCTTTATAAAGTCGTAATCTTCACGGCGCGATCGTGATACTTCTGCACCATCAGCCCATAAATCGCCACAATCAGCAATTTGGCGCGAAACTTTAGCAAGCCTTGCTGGGCCATTTTCTACATAGGCACCATAAGGACCCATTGCTCGTGCGGCATGACCTGTAAGCGTTGCAACGGTAAATAATGTAGGGTTAACCTCTGTTTTAGCTAAATCTTTCATTTCGCTTAGTAGATCACCCATTGCCAAGCGCCCTTCAGCATCCGTGTTACCAATACGTACGCGTACACCTTCGCGGCTTGTAATTATCTCATCAGGTACAAAACAGTCAGACCCAATTGAATTACGCACAACCGCTAGGTAAGCAATAACCTTCACACCTTCTGGTTGGTAGTCAGCCACGGCTTTCATAAACCCTGCAACCGAGGCAGCACCGCCTTTGTCACGGCTCATACCCGCCATATAACCACCCACTTTTAGATCTGCACCGCCGGTATCGTAAACTAGGCCTTTACCAACAAACATAAGAGTGCGGGTAACTTCGCCCTCAGGCACATACTCAAGCTTAACAACTCGTGGATGATGACGCTCAACCGCATAAGATGCACGCGCAACCGTACTTAACATGGGGTAATGTTTATCAATAGCCGTAATATCATCTATTACATCAACGGCTATATTTGTGCCTTTAAATAAATCAACACAATAATCAGCAAAGCGAGGTGGCGCCATGCGCTCAGGCTCGGTACCACATAAATCACGAGCAGCATACTGGCCAGCCGCAATAGCATTAACAGCTTTAACTGTTTGTGAACTCGCATTAATTAACCCAATAGTGGCTATCGGCTCAATCTCTTCGCCGTGGTACTCACGCGCTTCTAAAGGCTGCCAAAGTGCTTGGCACATACCTAAAAATGAAACTTCTAATGCATGCTGATAACGGCTATCGCCTGACAAACTTGGTAAAAACAAGGCTGGATTAACACTACCTGATAACTTGGCTTCATTGATTGCCAGTTTAGCGGCATCAAAGTAACGACGAACATCGTCGTAATCTCTATTTAGCGGCCCCGTTGGCGCTAAAATTACACGCTTATTTTCAATAACAAGTAAGGTTACCTGCTTGCCAATGCGCGCATCAATTTTTGACTGAGCTAAAACGGCATCGCGAAGAGAATTATTAGGTAATTTAGAAAAGTCATCACTTATGATGATCAGTGCGTCATGTGATGCACATTCAAGACTAGCGCTTGTTAATTGAGCTAACACAGCTTTAGGGTATGCCATAAATACAGATCCTGTTAAAAACATAGACCTTTATTATCGTCGATTTGTATATTGAAGACCAGTAAGATGCGATAAGCGTTTAATTTATCTAAAACGCTTTGTAAAAGCGTCACGCATCAATCCAAAATACTCAATTGTAAATTATGCTCAGGCTGGCTTTTAATACCAACGCCAATACCTAATAACCTAACAGGTTGCTGCAAACCACGTTGATACGCTTTAGTGAGTAACTGAACAAAAATTTCGGTATTTAATTGATGATAAGCCTGATCGGCTGAGGTCACCACAAAATTAGCAAACTTCACTTTCACACTTAATTTATTTATACGACTTTGTAATTGTTGCTTATCAAGCCTACGAGTTAATTCATCTATTAAGCTAGGGATCTGATCCAAACATTCTTGCAGACTGGTTTTATTGTATTCGTAGGTATGCTCAACACTTAAAGACTTACGTATTCTCTCGGTTGAAACGCTACCAATGTATTCTCCCGCACATTTTTGATAAAGCGACACACCAAAATTACCAACGTGTTGCTGCATCCAGTTCACCCCTTTTTCACGCACATCTTTCCCTGTATAAAGCCCTTTAAGATTTAATCTCTCTAATGTGACTTTACCCACACCGGGAATTTTTCCTAGCGGCAGCTGTTCTAAAAATGGGTCAACCTCATCAGGCAGTACAACAAATTGGCCATTTGGCTTATTTTCGTCACTGGCTATTTTGGCTATAAATTTAACTGGGGCCACACCTGCAGAAGCGGTTAGCCCTGTTGCGTTGTATATATCAGCTCTTATTTGCTGAGCAATGAGTGTCGCACTGCCTTTACACGCTTTGCTGTCAGTAACATCAAGGTAGGCTTCGTCAAGAGAAAGTGGTTCTACAAGGTGGGTGTAACGACTAAATACTTCGCGTATTTGGCTCGATATTTCTTTATAAACAGCCATACGTCCGGGCACAATAACCAAATCGGGACATAATTGCTTAGCATGGTAATTAGACATCGCAGAGCGCACGCCGAACTCTCTGGCTATATAGTTAGCGGTAGATAACACGCCACGCCGACTGTTGCCGCCAATAGCAAGCGGTACATTTGCGAGCTTTGGGTTGTCTCGCATTTCTACCGCCGCATAAAAGCAGTCCATATCTATGTGTATAAACTTTTTCATCACCACAATAAAGACTGTTTATTTATACAGTCATTATTATGTAATCCCTATTTATAATCAAGCTCAGTGGCAATTAAAAAAGACGTTTAGTGCTTTCTTGCTCTTTCATACTTCGTAGCCAAAGCAAAACTTCAAAAAAGAACCCTGCCAAAATAAGAATAATAGCACCAGAGGCGTTACCCATTGCATAACAGGTAAACGACGCTATAAAAACTAAACTAGCTAATAACCAATTAATTATATTTTGCATGTGTGTGCTCCTGTGTGTGTTTTTTAACTGTATACCAAAATCAATTGGTTACAAAGTTTTTAAAACCACCTAATTATAAATTCCCTTGAGCTCACTAGTTCATATTGATAATCTAAGTGCTTTAAAGTTAAGAGCTATAAGTACATGCAAAGGTTCAAAGATAATCACCCTATTCATACCGACATCACTGTAGCATGGGCCGACATGGATGCCCTTCAGCACGTTAACAACGTGGTATACCTGCGTTATTTTGAAATAGCCCGAATAGACTTTTTAAATAAACTAAACTTATTCGACACCATTAAACCCGGTGGAGTTGGCCCTGTTATAAGTGAAAATACTATTCGCTATAAGCGCCCCGTTACCTTTCCCGACACTCTAACTGTTGGGGTCACTATTTCAGATATTAAAACCGACCGGTTTGTAATGAATTACAGTGTATTTAGTCACGCACAAAGTGCGATAACCACCACGGGCACATCAAAAGTAGTGATGTTTGATTTTAAAACGGGTGCAAAAGCCCCCATTACAGAACCACTTTTATCAGCATTACTAAAATACGCACAAGACGAGTCATAAGGAATTCCTATGCAATACAGCCCACTTGGTAGCAGCGGGGTTAACGTTTCAAGAGTCTGTCTAGGCAGTATGACTTGGGGCGTTCAAAACACTCAACGCGACGCAGACGATCAAATAGCCTATGCATTAGAGCGTGGCGTAAATTTTATTGATACAGCTGAAATGTATGCCGTACCTCCCTCGCCTGAAACCTACGGTAAAACAGAGCAAATTATTGGCGACTGGCTTTCTCGTAATCAACAAAAACGAAGCGACATAGTACTGGCAACAAAAGTAGCGGGTAATGGCCTATCGTGGGTACGAGAGGGTGGCGATATAACCCGCCAAGCAGTTATAGAGGCGGTTGATAATTCCCTTAAGCGCTTGCAAACCGATTATATTGATTTGTACCAATTACATTGGCCTAATCGTTCAACACCGCATTTTGCAAGACAGTGGCCAGGAATACTTAAATTTAGTGATGTAGATACACAAGCTCACCAAACTGGCATGCTTGATATTTTAGAAGGCCTTAACGACTGTGTTAAAGCGGGCAAAATTAAACACTGCGGACTGTCTGATGATACACCTTGGGGTATTAGCCAGTTTGTGAGTTTGGCAAAAGAGCACAACTTGCCACGCATGGTGTCTATTCAAAATGAATTTAGCTTAGCTCATGCTAAAGATTGGCCTTATTTGATTGAGCAATGTGTACATGAAGATATTGCTTACCTGCCTTGGTCACCTTTAGCAGCCGGTTTGCTAACAGGTAAATATTTAGAGGGTGCTCGTCCAAAAGGCTCGCGGTGGAGCTTCGCACAACGTAATGGTATTTTTAGAGATACCCCTAATGCCCAACAAGCAACCAAGCTATATGCAGAGCTTGCACATGCAAATAATATGACGCCAGCACAACTTGCTCTTGCGTGGTGTAATCAGGTAGATGGAGTAACGTCTTCTATAATTGGCGCCACAACTATGGCGCAGTTAAAAGAAGACATAGACGCGTTTAATATCACTTTAAACGACGAAACCTTAACGAGCATAGGGACTATTTTCAAAAACTACCCTATGCCTTACTAACTTTAGTTTTTTAAAAGTATAAAAGCAGGTAAATCACTACCTGCTTTTTTTAACTAATAAAAAAATGATTGTTTATTATTGTTAATTACTATCTATACTAAAAGTATTACTTTTTAAAGAAAGTTTATGCAATGGTAAAACGCGTATTAATAATTAGTTTGTTATTTTCATCGTTCACGGCACTCGGTAATACTAAGCAAGCTGAGCCCATTAAAGAAATAATTTGGCTACAAAGTTACACACCTCCTTTTCACATAACTAAAAGCGATAAAGCGCCACAAGGTGGGCTTTGTGACAACTTAACAGAGCAACTAATTAACACAATTACTGATGTAAAGCATACACGGCTTGTTGTGCCACAGCAGCGTATAAATAAATATTTAAATGAAGGTAAAAATGTATGCTTTCCATGTGTTATTTATAAAAAACAAAATAATCACATACTCAAACTATCAAACCCAACCACTGTCTACCCGCCATTCTCCGTATTAACAACCACAGAATTAGCCCCAAAATTAACAAAAAAACACGGCTTACCAATTAATTTAATTAATTTATTAGCCGATCAAAACTACATTTACGGCCAAGCCGCGGCACGCAAATTTTCAAATAGAATAAACACAATTATTAGCAATACAAAACTTAATAATAGCTCGTCATTTAGCTGGAGTAGCGAAAACGAAAGCCAAGCCGTGATTGCGCGCTTAAGCCGTGGCTTTTTAGACTACTCTATTGATTACCCATTTATGGCTGACTACTTTAATAAACAAGGAAGGTTTAATAACATAACCAGTATCCCTTTGGCTGAAGAGGAAGATGGCTTTATACGAGGTGCAGTGGGTTGTGCTGTAAAAGCAAAAAATAACTTTGCAACTCAAGCAATAAAAAGGATTAACAATGCATTAAAAACAACCATTTTACAGTCACCTGAGTACATAAAAAGTCAGCATGCTTTTTTAAACCCTAGTTTTGCTGACTTCAACAAACACTATCAACAGCAGGTTATTAACTTTAAGCTACCTGCCACTGATGCTCAATCAAACACTGTTCATTAGCGTACAGAGCAACAGAAAAAGTACTGTTTTCAGCCACTTCACCAACACCTGAAGGCGTACCAGTCATGACTACGTCACCATCGTCTAAGCTCATAAACTCGCTGATTTCTTGTAAAATAGCCTCTGGTTTATTTAGCATGAAGTGAGTATCGCCTTGCTGAATAACGGCGCCGTTAATTTTTAATTCAAATTTAAAGTCATGTACGCTGCCACTTAATGCAACAAACTCACTAAAAACAACTGAGCCATCAAACGCCTTTGCGCGCTCCCATGGTAATCCTTTATTTTTTAGTTTACTTTGTACGGTGCGTTTTGTTAAATCAAGCCCAAGACCAACACCTACAAATTTTCTGTTTTTTACTACAAAGCATAACTCTGTCTCGTAGTGCAAAACATCGCCATTATGCTGGGCTCTTAGAGTGTGTGTAATTGCGCTGTTAGGTTTATTAAATAACACCATTTCATCGGGAGTTTCGTTATTTAACTCTGCAATGTGGGCTGTATAATTCCTGCCAACGCAGACGACTTTTGAAGGCGTTAATCTTTCAGAGTCTAGTGTTATAAACTGCATATAATTTAAACCTCACGCTTTAACTTATAAGTGTTTCTAATAAGCCTAAATTAATAGGTTTTAATAAAACACGATCAATATTTAAATCTTTTATCTCTTTTGGATCAGGTTCCGCACCACTCACAATAACTAATCGCAACTCAGGGTATCGCTCGTTAACCTGCTCACCTAAGTCAATTCCGCTGCCATCTGGTAAATGCATATCTAACAATACTTTATCAAATTGCTGATCGTGGTTAAGTATTTGCAAACACTGCGCACAGCTTGACGCTATTACCGTCTCTACTCCTAAGCTTTCTAAAAGCAACTGGGTTATTTGTGCAGCATCGTCATCATCTTCTACCAATAAAAAGCGCTGCCTTTTTTCACTTAGCGCTTT
>NZ_NTLW01000060.1:0-8847 GCF_002632075.1 Pseudoalteromonas sp. ESRF-bin5
GAAAACACATCTCAGGCTTTACAAGAGCGCGGTACATTCACTGGTAGAAATATTCAGGAGTCTGGTGCATATGGTAATTATGAAACAATCAACTTTGGTACTGCATTAAATGGTAACCAAGCAAAAGTACGTTTCCGTATTTCATCTGACGCTGTAGTTTCTGATTTTGGTTGGTGGATTGATAATTTAACAATGTCAAATGTATTGTCACCTGTGTTCTCAACAGTTGTAGCAGGAGATTCAATCACTTCTTGTGACAATGCGATGCCGTTATTACTAGTTGAAAACGCATCAAGTGAAATTAGTGAGTCAGAAACAGGGACCATTACAGCAAGTGCATCAGATCGAAATGACGATACGTTGACATTTGCATGGACTCAAGTAAGTGGTTCTGCAGCAACATTATCAGGGGAAGATACAGCTACACTCTCATTTACACCAGCAGCAATCACCGCTGATGAAGATCTTGTTTTTGAAGTTGCGGTTAGTGATGGCACTGCAACTGTAATGCAGCAAACTACTGTTACGGTTAAAAACGAAGCTGAACCGGTAGCACCTGTTGTAGAGAAAAAATCAAGCAGCGGTAGTGTTGGCTTTATTGCCTTACTACTAGCACCATTAGTTTGGTTTAATAGACGCCGTAAACGCGTTGCCAAATAGCTAAAAATAAACTTTACTTTAAAAGCCCTTAAATTTATTTAAGGGCTTTTTTGTTTCTTAAGTTTTTTTTAAGTTTCGCTCTTTAACTTATAAACATACTCCTTAAACGGGCGATGTTTATGCAATTAGCACAGTCAAACTTATCACTAGATAACATATCAAATTCGGCACATTTAATAACTGCTCGAGAAAATGGTGAGCATCGTAATGCACTAGAATCTGCGGTAAAAGATGGCTTTTTAGTAGCTTACAATGCAACGCTTAAATCATTTATGCCACTACTTTGTCAATACACAACAATTGAGGGGCAATGTACGTTAGGTTTAAGGCAAGCTACCTCTCCCTTATTTATTGAGCAGTACACTGCAGAGCCCATTGAGCACTTTTTATTAGAACAAACTCCGCGTAGCAAAATATTTGAGCTAGGTAACTTATGCTCTACACATCGCAGGGCAACGCTTGGTCATTTTATTGTTGTTAACGAGGCACTTTACAATACTGGAGCTAAGTATTTAGTATTTTGCGCCACAAAAAAAGTAAGGGCGATGGTTCGAATGCTGGGGGTTAATTGCACTGAGGTTGCTGTTGCAAACAGCTTTGTGGTTGAAAACCCATTAAGTTGGGGAAGTTATTATGCAAATCAACCTACGGTGTGCATTGTTAATTTAGCGCAGGCACATCAGCAAGTACTTAACACACCCATGCTGTTAAATATTAAACAGCAAAACACACAACAAATTAATGCCTTAATGACCGAGTTGGGGAGCTTATGAGCCTATTAAATAATATTAATAAGGTA
Organism: Pseudoalteromonas sp. ESRF-bin5; assembly: GCF_002632075.1. NCBI lineage: Bacteria > Pseudomonadati > Pseudomonadota > Gammaproteobacteria > Alteromonadales > Pseudoalteromonadaceae > Pseudoalteromonas > Pseudoalteromonas sp. ESRF-bin5. The sequence goes on from NZ_NTLW01000060.1 coordinate 1,460, forward strand.
GCGAATGGGCCAGTGGTTGTTAGTTACTTAGCCAATAAAGTGATGCCTATTAGCGCTTTGGAGTTACAACAAGAAACTAATAAGCTAACAGCTATTTTTAACGCTTTAGACTCAGGTGCAATTGCCTTCCAGCTTGATAACACTCCAGCTTGGCTGGTTGTTGATGCCGCAACCAGTGCAGCAAACAAGGTTACGGTGCCTATCGCCCATTTTTTTAGTCAGCAGCAAACACAGTATGTGCTAGCGCAATGTGGTGCGCAGTTTTTTATTAGTGATATGCCTCGTTATTCGCTTGGCAAGCATTCATTGTCGGTAACATTATTTGAGCATTATACCCTTTATATTTATCAGCTCGATGCGATTGAACCCGTGGGCTATTTTACTGGTACGCAAAAAATTACATTTACTTCAGGTTCTACTGGCGAGCCAAAAGGGGTGTGCTTATCAACACAAAGCCAAATGCAGGTAGCTCAGTCATTATGTGAGCAAATAAATATTAGTAACCCCGTGCATTTATGCTTACTTCCGCTGCCAGTATTACTGGAAAATATAGCGGGTGTGTATGCGCCTTTGTTAAGTGGCGGTTGTATACATTTAATGCCGCTAAACGAATTAGGTTTTGTTGGCTCAGGGTTAAAAAAACCTAACAAACTCATTGGTGCAATCGATAGTGTAAAACCTAACACCCTTATTTTAGTGCCTGAGTTATTAACGTGTTTAGTTGCCTTTGCAAAACAAGGCTGGCAGCCACCAAAGTCACTTAAGTTTATTGCTGTTGGCGGAGCACGGGTTAGTGAATCTTTAATTTTAACTGCACGAGAATATAACCTACCGGTTTATCAAGGTTATGGTCTGTCTGAGGCGGCCTCAGTAGTGAGTTTAAACACCCCCAACTATGACGATATAAATAGTGCTGGTGAAGTATTAGGGCACGTTGAAACCAAAGTTGAAAATGGTGAGTTATTTATTAAAGGATCGTTATTTTTAGGGTATTTAAATCAAGCGCCGCATAACCCAAACACCTGGTACGCCACTGGCGACTTAGTATCTAAGCGTAATAATAAGCTGTACATAAAAGGGCGAGTAAAAAATCTGATCATCACCAGTATGGGGCGTAATGTTAGCGCCGAATGGCCTGAATCATTAATTTTAAGCCAAAGTGCGATACAGCAAGCGGTGGTGTTTGGTGAAAGCCAGCCATTTTTAAGCGCGCTTATTTATGCGGCACCCGAGTTTAGTGATGAGCAATTAAAAGCACATTTAAAAACAGTAAACCAGCAACTTCCTGACTACGCACAGATTAAAAAGTGGCACCGTTTAGCCCAACCTTTAAACGAGCAGCAAGGATTATTAACCGCTAATAATCGCCCTAAACGAGCGGCAATTAGCCAGCACTACAGCCCTATTTTTGAACAGTTTTACCGACTTGGAGAAGTGATCCATGAGTGATTTTTTTAATACATTAAAAGCACAAACTCAAAACGAGCGTGAGTACTTATTAGCTGCGCCAATTATACAGCGTGTATTTAACGGACAAGCAACGCTTGAAGAGTATGCCTCGTTTTTAGCACAGGCTTATCATCATGTAAAACACACTGTTCCTTTAATGATGTCACTTGGCGCACGTTTAACTGACGAGCAAGAATGGTTACGTGAAGCGGTAGCTGAATATATTGAAGAAGAAATTGGTCATCAAGAGTGGGTGCTAAACGACATTGCAGCCTGTGGGTTTGATAAAGAAAGTGTGCGCCATAGTCAGCCACAATTCGCCACTGAAATGATGGTGTCGTATGCCTACGATAGTATTGCACGTAAAAATCCGCTTAGCTTTTTTGGCATGGTTCACGTATTAGAGGGGACCTCAATTGCGCTTGCTGATGGAGCCGCATCAAACATAGCGAATGCAGTAGGGCTTCCTAAAAAAGCATTTAGCTATTTAACCTCTCACGGCGCTCTTGATATAGAGCATGTTAAGTTTTTTGAAAACTTAATGAATCAAATTACCGACGAGGCGGATCAGCAGGCTATTTTACATGGCGCAAAATGTTTTTACCGTTTGTACGGCGATATTTTTCGCGCTTTAGACAACGAGCCGTTTTTTAAAGCATCAGCACAAGAGCAACACGCATGAATACCGGCTTATGTGTATTAACTGGTGCGACAGGCGGAATTGGTCAAGCGATTGCTAAAACATTACACGGCCAAGGTTGGCAACTGCTCTTGGTGGGGCGAAATAGTGATGCCCTCAATACGTTAAGTAGCCAATGTCCCGGTAGTATAGTTTTTGTGGGGGATTTAACGGTTGCCGAAAACATGTTGGCACTCGCCATTAAAGCCAAAAAATTAGGTGGCGCTAAGTTACTCATAAACAATGCAGGCATTAATGTAATGCAAAGCTTAAGTGCATCGAGTAGTGAGCAAATTGATAATCTACTGAGCACTAATTTAGGCGTCCCTATGAAATTATGTCAGCTGTTTTTAGCGCAGTTGCACGCGAATAAAGGCTCCATAGTTAATGTTGGGTCGTCATTTGGCAGCATAGGTTACCCGTATCAAACACTTTACTGTGCTAGTAAGTTCGGTTTACGTGGTTTTAGCGAAGCGCTATCACGAGAGCTTTCAGACACACCCGTTAAAGTTAGTTATTTAGCACCAAGAGCAACCGATACAGATATTAATGATGCACAAACCCGAGCAATGAATAAGGCGCTTGGTAATCAAATGGACTCCCCGCAGTTGGTGGCTGATGAGTTAGTTGCGTTATTAAACTCAAATAAAACCAGACGATTTATTGGTTTTCCTGAGAAACTTTTTGCACGTATCAATGGCGTTTTTCCAGGTATTGTGGATAACGCAATTGCCAAACAGCTTCCTAAAATAAAACAGTTTTTAGGTTAATAGAGGATTTATTATGAAAAAATTTACTTTAGTAGCTTATTTAAGCATTGTTAGTGTGTTTTCATCGCCGGTATTTGCAGACGAACAAAGCGATTTACTCGCTATTCAACAGCAGTGGGCGGTTGCTAATTATGAGCTTAAAGATGATGCACAAATCAAAGCCTTTACTCAACTAAGTGAGCAAAGTGCTCAATTTATTGAAAGCTACCCTGATTCAGCAAATAGCTATACGTGGAACGGCATTGTACTGGCCAGTTTTGCTGGCGCAAAAGGCGGGTTAGGGGCGCTGGGCTATGCTAAAGATGCAAAAGCGTCATTAGAGCAAGCCCTAAAAATAGACGACAGTGCTTTAGGTGGCTCAGCGTATGCCAGTCTAGCAACCTTATACAGTAAAGTACCGGGGTGGCCTATTGGTTTTGGTGATGATGACACCGCCGACAAGTTTTTTAAGCAAGCGCTCGCTTTTAACAAAAAAGGCATTGATACTAACTACTTGTATGGTGAGTTTTTATATGACGAACGTGAATATGAGCAAGCTAAAGCCCATTTGTTAGTTGCGCAAGCAGCAGGTATTCGTGATACTCGTGCTAAAGCTGATAAATATCGTCAACAAGCAATTAGCTCTTTATTAGCTAAAGTAGATAAAAAACTAAAGAGATAGCCAAATAAACAATGCATTTATTATTAGTTGAAGATGATCATCTTGTGGCGCAAGGGCTTTGCCGCTCATTGCGCCAAGAAGGCTACAGTGTAGAGCATAGCGCAACGGTTAAGCATGCATTGCAATGCTTAGGCAGTGGTGAAATAGAGTTGGTTATACTTGACCTAGGTTTACCCGATGGTGATGGTTCACAAATTTTAAAGCACATAAAAGCACAAAAAAAAGTGATTCCGGTGGTTATACTAACTGCACGAAGTAGCATAGATGACAAAGTGCAAGGGCTTGATATGGGCGCTGATGATTATTTAGCTAAGCCATTTGAACCAGCCGAATTATTTGCTCGTTTGCGCGTAGCGAGCCGCCGAGTAAATCAAGCTCAGTCGAGTTTATTACAGTGTGGCGAAGTGACTATGGACACGTCAGCGCATAGTGTCACACTCAACGATGGGCTACTTTCTCTGCCACGAAAAGAGTACATGCTGCTAAAGGCGCTGTTGGAAAACCAAGGTCGCGTGCAATCTAAACAGCAGTTAGAAAATAAACTCTATCAGTGGGGAGAAGAAGTTGGCTCCAACACCATTGAAGTACATATTCATCACCTACGAAAAAAATTCCCCAGCGATTTTATTAAAACTCTCCGTGGTATTGGCTATGTCGTGGGAAAGAGATAGTTCACGTGATTAAAACGCCCCTAGATTGCACAAACTTGAATTTACAAAGGTAACCATACTCTATGTCAATTCGTAAGCGTTTAACCCTTATTTTACTGTCAATGATGGTGTTAACCTGCTTTTTAGCTTTAGTCAAAGGCTACCAAAAAAGTATGAGCCATGGTGAGCAATTACTCGATAGTGAACTAAAAGTGGTCGCTGGAGTGTTGATGCAACAGCCTTTATCTATAAACGCCATGGCGCCAAAAATACAAGACAGCGCCCAGTTACTGTATCAAATTTGGCAAGGCGGTGAGCTCCTTAGTGGCTCTAATGAATTGAATCTAAATTTAAGCCAGTATCAAGCGGGTTTTCAAACGCTTAATATTGCAGGGCAGCGAATGCGAGTATTCGTTTTTGTCACTTCTTTACGCACCGTTATTGTTGCCGAGCCGATTGCTAAGCGGTTTGAACTTGCCGAGGCGGTTATTTTATCAGCTATGTTGCCTATGCTCTGGGCGGTTCCTTTACTTGCGCTATTTATTAGCTTTTTTGTTAAATATGCACTGGCACCATTAACCCGTTTATCAAAACAGTTAGCTCTGCGCCAAGCAAATGATTTCACTGCGATCAATTGGCAGGTGACAGATGAAGAAATAAAACCGGTGATCAGCCGCTTAAACGATTTATTTAAACGCGTAGAAACCGCCTATTTAAGAGAGCGTTTTTTTGCCTCTGATGCGGCACATGAATTACGTACTCCCCTGAGCAGTTTAAAAATTAATGTGCACAATTTGGCAGCTCAACAAGGCGATAACCAAGAACTACAAGCCATGACCCAAGGTATTAATCGACTGTCCAATATAGTCGAGCAAATGCTAATACTAGGGCGTACTCAGCCAGAGCAGTGGCAAAAACAGTTTAAGGAGCAGTCATTATTAGCGATCACGCAAGAAGGTGTTAGCCAGTTGTATGAAAAAATAGAGGCTAAAAATCACACTATCAGTCTTGAGGGAGATGATTTTATCATTAACGGTGATGAATTTACCTTAGTGACGCTGATTTCAAACCTACTTAGCAATGCTATAAAGTACGCACCAGCCAATGGACAAATAAAAATAATGCTAAAGCAGATGCACAAGCAGCGTATTTGGCAAATAGAAGACAGTGGCCCAGGTATGACGAACGATCAAAAACAACGGATATTTAACCGTTTTTATCGTGTTGGCGGTGACCAACACCCTTCGGGTGAACAAGGTGCGGGCTTAGGCATGGCAATAGTGCAGCATATTATTGCTATTTATCGCGCTGAAATTCACTTAACGGATAGTGATTTGGGTGGCTTAAAAGTACAGGTAGTTTTTGCAGGAGCAAAATGTGATTAAACAACTTATTAGGCCTTACTTATATTGTTGTGTATTTTTATCATTTAACGCCGCCAGTAAAGACTATCGTATTGTACTTAAAGATCATTTGTTTTACCCCGCAGAAATCGTCGTGCCGGCCAATAAAAAGGTACGCTTGTTAATCGAAAATCAAGATAGTACGCCTGAAGAGTTCGACAGTTTCGATCTCAATCGAGAGAAAGTACTTTACCCAAAGCGCAAAAGCGTTATTTATATCGGGCCATTAATCCCTGGGCGCTATGAATTTTTTGGCGAGTTTTCGCCCAATACGGCGCGTGGTGCTGTCATAGTGACTGAAAAGGAGCATTCTAATGCTAATAACTAGCCTAGTGATGAGTCTAAACCAGTTGCTGCCGGTGGCCATTTTACTTATTTTACTCCAAGTTGTAGCCAAGCAAAGTTTAATGAAATTGCTGGGAGGGCTTATTTTAGGGATCGGGCTTTCATTTTTGTTTGTAAAAAGTGCGCCGTTAATGAGCCCCTTGTTTGACTATCAGGGTTTAGAATATGCCCAAATTGGTTTGTGTATTTTAATTTTTATTAGTGCACTGTTCTACGCCATTAAACAAGCAACAGCTGCTTTTATGATTGCGATTATCAGTGTAATGACACTTTATTTAAGTCACTACATTATTTACCTGATTGGCTTTTGGCAAAGCAACGAAGCGGCTCAAAGTTTATTTATTGGCACTTTTTTAGGGTTGGGAATATGCAGCAGCTTTAGCGTCTTGTTGTATTTTTTATTGAGTGCAATCAAACAGCGCTTTGGGCTTACCCCTTTATTGGTATTGTTAGCTTTAAATAGTGCAGCAAAACTAGTTGTGGCGCTTGATTTGGCGAGCCAAATTGATTTGATACCAACAACGGTAACCGTATGGGATTTACGTGACATTTTAACCGAAAACTCAGAGTTTGGGAGAGTATTGCGAGCTCTGATCGGTTATGAGGCTACGCCAAATTTAACCAGTCTTTTAAGCTATGTGCTGAGCAGCGTGTTATTTTTATCTGCTTGTTATTTTATTCCTAAATCAATCACTAAGGAAAAATCATGAAAGCAATAAACCTATTTGCAGCTACTGTATTAATTGGTTTTTGTTTATTAATACCTAAGCTCGTTTATGCTGATGGCATAGTGGTGGATAAAGTTTATCACCCGTATGTGTTGCCGTTTGAACGAGAGCTTGAGTGGCGCCTTGTGTCGCATCAAACCGACAGTGGCAATATTTTAGCTCAACGTATTGGTTTAGGTGGCGCCATTAACGACACTATGGCACTCGAAGGTTATTTAGTGGGTGAGCGAGATGATAACGGCGACTTTGGCTTGCAAGCTTATGAATTGGAGCTTAGATGGCAACTAATAGAGCAAGGCCGGTTATGGGCCGATTGGGGCGCTTTGTTTGAATTTGAAAAACAGCATGACGCCGACGCATACGAAGCAACCTCCGGTTTTGTAATTGAAAAAGAGTTTGGTCGTGCAAGTCTCACCATGAATGCTTTTTTGGTATACGAATGGGGACAAGACATAGAGAACGAATGGGAAACAGAGTTTAGGGTACAATATCGTTACCGATACTTGTCTGCGTTTCAACCCTCTATTGAGTTATATGCAGGGGAAGATTTTATCGGAATTGGGCCCGGGTTTATTGGGCTATACCGGTTTGAAGGGCAAAAACAGCTAAAATGGGAAGCTGGCTTTATAAGTGAAATTAGCCAGTCTGAAAAAAACCACAGTTTTAGACTTGCCCTAGAATTTGAATTTTAAGCATATAAATA
>NZ_NTLW01000162.1:0-17906 GCF_002632075.1 Pseudoalteromonas sp. ESRF-bin5
TTATTTCTTTTTTTATTATTTCTAAACCCAGTGTATGAAACGTTGATACCCATAACCCTTTTGCTTCTTGCTTGCCAAGCGTTTGTAATACACGCTCACGCATCTCTTTAGCCGCTTTATTAGTAAAAGTAACCGCTGCAATATTACGTGCTTTGTATTCACATTTTTGCACTAAGTAAGCAATTTTGTTTGTAATAACGCGGGTTTTTCCAGAACCGGCACCTGCAAGTACTAGACATGGACCACTAATGTATTTTACTGCTTCATCTTGTTTTGGATTGAGTTTCATAACGACCAGAAAGATTTAAAAGACGCGCAATTTTAACGTAACCATTACTACAGGCATAGCAATTGCCATAATTAATTACCTAAACATGATCATGTGTTAAATGAAGTGGGTATAAGGTAACATTAGTTATATTCATTTTAGGCAAGGCCGAAGGGACAATTATGATCAACCCAGCAAAACTAGAAGAAATTGCTAAGCAAATTACGAGTAATATGCCACAAGGTGTAAAAAATTTAGCAGACACGCTAGAAGGTAAAACAAAGCAAGTTTTACAAAACAAACTTGCTGAGATGGACTTTGTTAGCCGAGAAGAATTTGATATTCAAAGCCAAGTACTTATTCGTACACGCGAAAAACTAACTGAGCTAGAAGCTAAAGTCGCTATTCTTGAACAGCAACTAAACGAAAATACAAACGCAGAATAATTAATTCAACGCATAAAAAAGCAGCCTGAGCTGCTTTTTATGTGTAACAAAAATCTAGATAAATAGCTCATCAAGCACATAATATTTTTGCGCCTCTTTTTGCTCTAGGCTCACCGCTAACATTTTTAAAGCAACTTGCTTTCCTGTTATAGGTTTATAACGCTTTAAGAAACCAATTTTTGTAAGCAATGGTAAAATCACACTGCCTATTTTTTCAGCTAATCTAAAGTGATCTCGCTCACCTATTAACAACGACGGTTGAAAAATACTTATTTTATTAAATGCTAATGGCACAACCTGTTGCTCTAGCTGCCCCTTCATTTTTAAATAAACGCTATTGCTGTTTGCGTTAGCACCACTTGATGACACTAAACAATAATGGCTTATGCCATTGCATGCTGCAAGTTGTGCGGCGATGAATTGATAGTCAAAATCCACTTTACGCTGCGCATCAACAGAGCCCGCTTGCTTAAGCGTTGTCCCTAAGCACGAAAAAAACACATCACCTTTAAAGAAATCGCGGTATTGAGTCAACTTTCCAAAATCAATAACGTGATTAGTTAACTGAGGATGGGAAAGTGATAACGCTCGGCGTGTTATCGCGACAACCTGACTATACTCAGCGCAACTGAGTAATGCAGTTAAAAGCTCAGACCCAACTAAACCTGTTGCGCCAATAACAACCGCCGTTTTTGTCATTTATTTACTCACAACCTGCTTTTTTAAAAACATGTTGTATTGCACGTTTATAACTGTCCGACTCTTCTTCCGCGCACGTAACAACGGCTTCTAAATCATGTAAGTGGCCGTTTTCTAAACCATAAACCCAACCATGTATTGTTAAATCTTGGCCGCGCTCCCATGCATCTTGCACAATATTGGTACGGCATACATTGCGTACTTGTTCTATTACATTAAGCTCAATAAGGCGACTTAAGCGCTGCTCTTCGTCAATGCTGTTAAGTTGCTCTATGTGCTTTTCTTTTACATCGCCAACATGTCGAAGCCAGTTATCAATAAAACCAAACTTTGCATTACTTAGTACAGCTTGAACGCCACCGCACCCATAATGGCCAACAACCATTATGTGTTTAACTTTTAGTACTTCTACCGCATACTGCATAACAGATAAACAGTTATGATCGGTATGTACAACGACATTTGCTACATTACGGTGTACAAATAATTCTCCGGGTAATAAATCAACTATTTGGTTTGCGGGTACACGAGAGTCTGAACAACCAATCCATAAGTACTCAGGGTTTTGCTGCATAGATAAAATTTTAAAAAACTCTGGATTCGCTTCGCTTGTTCGCGCAGCCCAGTTTTTATTATTATCGAACAAATTTTTTAATTTTCTCATTGCATCTCTTATTAAGCCAAAACGACTAGTTATTGGTTGAAGGGTTAGTATTGGCAAGAATTAAAATATTCCGAGGCGTTAACTGCTTTTCACAAAAGGTTTTAATACTTACTTGATAGCCATGCTGTTGCAAATATAAAGCACGATCGAGCACAAGCCAAACCTCAATTGCTCTTCTGAACACATGTCGAACCAGTTCAACTCTGTCAGTGACCTTTTTTCGAGCCACACCCACAGATAAAAAATATTTATAATCAATATCTTGCGGTATTTTCAAGGCTTTTTTATCGCCCGCCCACTCACAAAATGATTTAAATGAACCTGAGAACACGGCCTTATTAACAGAGGGAACACTAACATAGTGTAATTCATTAGTAATTGACCTCCTGATTGCATCAAAGCCCAACCGCCACTCAAGTTCTGTTTTTCGTATTTTATCAACACGAGTTGGCGCGGTTACTGTTTCTTGCAAGGCCAGTTTTAAATCACGGTGAGTTAACCTAAGCTGACTTTGCTTGGCAAGATCGCTCATTGGTAAGTAATCGTTAGGTGTAAATAAATGATAGCAACAAGGTGAAAAGCTAATTTGCTGCACGTTTGCAGCTATTGCTTTGCGCATCATAGCCTGATGTAAAGCGCCGCATGCATGAAGCGCCACAGCATGCATCTGTGTATTAAAAAGTGATGTAGTATCATCTTTTAATACATCAACTTGGCTAAATTGCATTGCCAAGCCTTGTTGCAGTGCTGCTTTTTGGCCTTGTTCGCATAATGTTGATTGCAACTCAACACTGCTGACCTGCGTGGCACCGTTAAATGCGAGCATACGACCTAAGTGCCCTTTACCCGCACACCATTCTAATACCGGTAATTTTGTGTTTGGCAACGCAGATACAAAGTCTTGGAGTTGTTCGAATTTACGCCCTTTTATGCCGTTACTAATCCAAAAAGGGTAATCATATCGGGGAGTATTTGCCTGAGGTAATTTACATAATAGCTGTAATTCATCAAGTAACTTAATGTGTGGATTAAAGAAGTCTATTAACTCATTCTGCTTGGTATCAAGCGTTGCTACTTGCTCATCTGTTAAACTATTTAATATGCCTCGCAGTTCAGGCCAAGGGATCGCATCAAAGTCAAAAGCGGTGCACTGCCAATAGGTGCGAGTACGCTTTAAAATAGAGTCAAGTGAAGTAAATTGCTCGGCTAACGTCATAACAGCTTAATTTATTGAAAGGTAGCCAATTGTATCAGTAACATTAACAGCCATTAAACGGTTATTTTTTTACTAAACATTAAGCGCAAATACAACGGTATAGAGATAACACTCACAATCATCGCTGCAATTAACATCCACGATAATTCCATTTTTTCCGGTCGCTGATATTTATAAATAAAACTGGCTTTAACCTTATCAAACTCAGTTTGGTGAATACCGTACAAGTCTGCAATTAGGCGCCATTTTGGAATAGACATATGCCCCAAGCTAGTTGTTGCAGGCATAATGTACTCTTTTAATACTTCAGCCTCGTATGCTAATTCATGGAAACTTTTGTTAGGTGCGTAAAGTATTTGGGTAACCGCAATGGCCTCATCCATATTCATCATTGCGTAGCGCCAACCCTTTAGGCTGGCTTGGTAAAATTTTTCAACGGTTTCTGGGGAGGTGCTTAACATTTTCCCAGTGGTATATAAGATATCTGCATAAACATCTATGCCGTAACGCTGAGGACATATTAGGCGATGTGATATACCTCTTTGAGTCATATTGTAGGGCTCTGTAGATAAATAAACTTGCATCGCATCGAGCCTGTTTTCAATCCAGGCTTGGCTTGGGTTGTCACCGTTGTATACACTAAGCAAACGTGTATTAACTCCGCTGCGTGTCAGCATAGCCATTAACTCATTGCTATCATTGTGACTCACTTTACTTATACGCTTATTTACAAAATCACGAGGATGAAAAATATCAGAGGTGTCTTTGACCATCCAACAATAAGGTGAATATTGCAAGATAGGCGCCATTGCTACAAAAGATTGGCCGTTTATACGTTCCTGTAAAATACCCGAGTGACCTACACCAAACTCGGCGTCGCCATTAGCCACAGCACTAAACGCATCGGGCATTGTTAGATCTGCTGGGTTTATGGTTACATCAAGACCCACATCTTTATAAAACCCTTTTTCTTTGGCCATGTAGTAACCAGCAAACTGAAACTGATGCGTCCATTTTAATTGTAGAGTGACCGATTCTTGCGCCGCAATTTGGCCACAAAAACAACACAATCCAAGTATTAATCCTTTAAGTAACAACCAAGTTTCCTCAAGTTAATGACGGTATCAGTAACTATATGTAAAACAAATGATAAAGCAAGCACCCTTGTAAGGTACTTGCTCTTTAATGGCTGTTAAACTGAAGCGAGCTTTGCGGTTTTCTCTGAAAGAGGTTGCGTCGTTAAAAACTGTGTAAAACACGGATTATGCGTTTCATCTTGCACGCTATAGCCTAAGTCATTTAAATGCTTGTTAAAAGTCTCAAATTGCTCAGGTTCAATAGCAAAACCGGCTAATACATAACCCATTGAGCCGCCTTGACTACGATAATGAAATAATGTGATATTCCAATCGTTGCCTAGCGTATCTAAAAAGCGCGCTAGTGCGCCGGGGTATTCTGGAAATTCAAAACGTAACAAACGTTCATGCAGTTTTTCGGGTGCTTTACCGCCAACCATATAACGTACGTGCAATTTAGCAAGTTCATTATCTGATAAGTCGCAAAATGTGTAATCGTTTTGAGTTAGGTCCTGCTTGAGCTCATTGAGCTCCTGCTCTCCTTGGCGCAGAGCAATACCTACAAATATTTGCGCTTCACCAGGCCCTGCATAACGGTAGTTAAACTCAGTAATAGCACGGCCACCTAAAGACGCACAAAACTGTTTAAAACTGCCTTTTTCTTCTTTGATGGTAACGGCTAATAACGCTTCGTTTTTTTCACCTAGCGCAGTGCGCTCAGCGACATAACGTAAGCGATCAAAGTTTAAATTTGCGCCCGAAAGCACAGCTGCTAAATGCAAACCTTTTAAGCCCGACTGTTGGCTCCACTTTTTAAGCCCTGCCGTTGCAAGAGCGCCAGAAGGCTCTGCAATTGCACGAGTAGACACAAAAATATCTTGCATGGCGGCGCAAATTTCATCGCTAGTCACAGTGATTACTTCATCGCAAAACTTTTGTGCCAAGCGAAATGTTTCTTTGCCAATAATTTTAACCGCTACACCATCGGCAAAACTGCCTACTCGGTCAAGCTCTACCGGTTCACCCGCTTCAAGTGCAGCTTGTAAACAGGCGCTCTCATCGGCTTCTACTCCAATGACTTTGATATCAGGACGAAGTGACTTTATATAAACAGCCATGCCTGCCAGTAAGCCACCGCCTCCAACGGGAATAAATACCGCGTCAAGCTCATTGAGCTGCTGCATGAGTTCTCGCGCTACAGTACCTTGCCCAACAATAACGTCAGGATCGTCAAATGGTGGGACAAAAATGCCATTACGCTGCTCTGTGAGCTCAAGCGCGTGCGCTTTAGCTACATCAAACTGATGTCCATGCAATACAACCTCACCGCCTAAAGCGCGTACGGCGTTAACCTTTATTTCTGGCGTTGTAACAGGCATTACAATCGTTGCCTTATGCCCTAAATGCGAAGCGCTTAATGCAACACCCTGAGCATGGTTACCAGCCGATGCAGTAATTACAACAGACCCTTTTGGCAACTTATTTAATTTATTGTATGCGCCGCGTAATTTAAACGAATACACGGGCTGTTGATCTTCACGTTTAAGCCATACATGGTTGCCAAGTTTAGCGCTAAGGTCAGGCATTTCACTGACCTCAGTAACTTTAGCCAAGGGCTCCATATTTGCTTGAATAATTGCACGAAAATAATCGAGCTCTTGAGAAACCATAATTAGCTCAGCTCCTCCAGTTTCTCTAAGTCACGCACTGCGCCCTTATCTGCACTCGTTGCAAGTAGTGCATAGGCTTTTAATGCCGACGAAACATAACGCTCACGGTCAAGGGGCTTATACGCCTGTTTACCACGCGCTAATTGCTTTTGCTTACGCGCTTCAAGCTCTTCCTCGCTTAGTGCAAGCGTGATCTCACGCGTTGCAATATCAATAATAATTTTGTCGCCATTTTCAACGTACGCAATAGCACCACCGCTTGCCGCCTCTGGCGATACGTGGCCAATAGATAAACCTGACGTGCCGCCCGAAAAGCGTCCATCTGTGATCAGCGCACACTTTTCAGCTAAACCTTTTGATTTTAAGTAGCTCGTTGGGTAAAGCATTTCTTGCATACCAGGGCCGCCTTTAGGGCCTTCGTAACGAATAACCACAACATCACCGGCTTTTACTTCGTCGTTTAAAATGCCTTCTACTGAATCATCTTGTGATTCGTATACCACTGCAGTGCCTTCAAAATGCAGCATTTCGTCAACTACGCCTGCGCTTTTAACAATACAGCCATCAACCGCTAAGTTTCCTGAAAGTACAGCTAAGCCGCCATCTTGTCTAAATGCGTGTTCAACACTTCGAATACAACCGTGTTCGCGGTCGTTATCGCCTTCATCCCAACGACACTCTTGGCTCATTGCTTTTGTAGTACGAATGCCAGCTGGTCCCGCGCGGTAAAACTTTTGTGCCGCTTCGTTTTTAGGATCTGTCGCATCCCATTTTTTAACAAGCTCACCCATAGTCATACCTGCAACGTGGTTTACCGATAAATCAACTAAACCGGCTTTGCCTAGCTCACGCACAATTGCCATCATGCCACCAGCGCGGTGAACATCTTCAATGTGGTACTGTGCTGTTGCTGGAGCTACTTTACATAAAAATGGGGTTTTACGAGATAGCTCGTCAATGTGCGACATGTCAAAATCTACGCCAGCTTCTTGTGCGGCTGCTAGTAAATGCAGTACGGTGTTAGATGAACCACCCATGGCAATATCAACAACCATAGAGTTCATAAAGGCTGTTTTGTTAGCAATAGCGCGTGGCAATACGTCTTGGTTATCTTTTTGGTAGTACTCACGGCATAAATCAACAATGCGAGCACCCGCTTCTACATACAGTTGCTTACGATCTTTATGGGTTGCAAGCGTTGTACCGTTACCCGGTAGTGCAAGGCCAATAGCTTCTAATAAACAGTTCATTGAGTTTGCAGTAAACATACCTGAACACGACCCACAAGTAGGACACGCAGAGCGCTCTACTTGTTCTGAATCAGCATCACTTACTGTTTCATCAGCGCCTTTTACCATGGCATCGACTAAATCTAATTTAATATCGATGTTAGCAAGTTTCGTTTTACCCGCTTCCATTGGTCCGCCCGATACAAAAATAACCGGTATGTTTAAGCGTAGCGCTGCAAGCATCATCCCTGGGGTGATTTTGTCACAGTTAGAAATACAGATCATCGCATCGGCGCAGTGGCCGTTAACCATGTACTCAACAGAGTCGGCAATGAGATCGCGCGAAGGCAGTGAGTAAAGCATACCCCCGTGGCCCATTGCGATACCGTCATCAATTGCAATAGTATTAAATTCTTTTGGTACACCACCCGCTTGCGTGATTGTTTCAGCCATTAGCTCACTTAGCTGATTAAGGTGTACGTGCCCTGGCACAAATTGCGTAAACGAGTTAACTACAGCAATAATTGGTTTACCAAAGTCGGTGTCGGTCATGCCTGTTGCGCGCCATAATGCACGTGCGCCTGCGCGTTTACGTCCTTCAGTTGTTGTTGCACTTCTTAATTTAGCCATAGTTACCTCTGTTTTGCCGCTGTGTAAGCGGGCATTCCTCATTCTAAAAATTGGTGAGTAACAGTTATTCAATTACTCGTAAATTTGTGTTGTTAGCAATTACACAGCTTGTTGCTGTAAATTTTGTAAAGTGATTTCTTTAACGTCCACCAGCTTATTTAACTGGCTTGTTAAAAGATGGATTGGTTTATCGCTGTCTACTGTCATTGCAACATTGTAGTGGCCATCATCCATATTGAGCTGAAAATGCGTAAGATCAAAACCACGGTGACGCACTACACGTAAAAAACGCTCGACCGCTATACTTTGGCTCTTTAATGCAATAGTTAGGCTGTGTTTCATTGTGCTTTCTCCGTAATCATTTCGTCATTTGCAGCCCCAGGTGGTACAAGTGGCCATACGTTTTCTTTATCGTCTATGCAGGCATGTACTATGTACGGCCCTTTGCTGTTGACTAATGCTGTTATTGCATCATCAACTTGGTTGGCATGGGTAATTGTTTGCCCAGGAATACCAAATACGGCGGCTAACTGAACAAAATCAGGGTTATCTGAAAGGTTTGTTTCAGAGTAACGTCCTTCAAAAAATAGCTCCTGCCATTGGCGAACCATACCTAAGCGTTGGTTATCTAATATTAGTATTTTTACTGGTAAATTGTTACGTCGAATAGTCGCAAGCTCTTGAATGTTCATCATGATTGAGCCATCACCCGACACCGTCATTACAAAATCGTCTGGGCGTGCTACTTGTGCGCCAATAGCCGCTGGTAAACCAAAGCCCATAGTGCCTGCGCCACCACTACTTAAATGGTTGCTCGGGTGGCTAAATTTCATGTGTTGCGCTACCCACATTTGATGCTGACCCACATCACAGCACACTACGCCTGTTTTTGGCATACGCTGGCTTAATTGGTTCAATAAATACGGGGCAAATACTTTTTCGCCTGGGTAGTCGTAGCGCCACGCATGTTTTACGCTTAACTGCTTATTTATATCGCACCATGCTTTAGAGGTTACAAAGCACTCAAGTGCCGGTAATGAGGTTTTTAAATCAGCAATTAATGAGGCTTTAGCTGGTTTACGTTTACCTACTTCGGCCGCATCTATGTCTAAATGAATTACTTTTGCTTTAGCGGCAAATTTAGCTAAATTCCCAGTTACGCGGTCATCAAAGCGAGCGCCTATACACACTAAAACATCACACTCTTGCACCGCTATATTAGCGGCTTGTGTACCGTGCATGCCTAGCATGCCTAGGTAGTGTTCGTAATCTGGTAATACGCTACCTAACGCTTTAAGTGTTGATACCGCAGGCATCTGCGTTTTATTTAAAAACTGCATTAACTCATTTTGCGCATCAGCGGCTTGTACACCGCCACCTACATACGCCACAGGTTGCTTTGCTTCGCTTAATAACTGATTGGCAATGGCTACTTGGTTTAAATCAAGCTGCGGTAAGTACTCATCAGCGGCTAACCAAGGTTTAAACGGCACTTGCGCCATTTGAATATCTTTTGGAATATCAACAAGCACAGGACCTGGGCGACCACTTTGGGCTAAGTGCATGGCCTCTTGTAGTATTTCGGCTAAATCTTCTGCTCGCTCTACCATGTAACTGTGTTTAGTACATGAAAGCGACATACCTAGTACATCGACTTCTTGAAATGCATCTGAGCCAATAGCGGCAGTCGGTACTTGGCCGGTAATTGCTAATAATGGCACTGAGTCCATCATTGCATCTGCAAGTGCTGTTATTAAGTTAGTAGCCCCAGGGCCTGATGTTGCTATACATACACCTAATTTACCTGTGCTGCGGGCATAACCTACAGCAGCAAAACCAGCACCTTGCTCGTGGCGAGTGAGGTAATGCTTGACTGGCGCACCATACAGCGCATCGTAAATTGGCATAATGGCTCCACCAGGGTAGCCAAATACCTCTTTTACGCCGTGTTTGGCTAATAAGTCGATTGTGAGTTCTGCGCCTGTCATTAATAAATCCTCATTCTTCAGTGACAACCTAATTAATTTTTACCCTTAAACTAAAAAGCCCTCCGAACAGTTAAGTGCGGAGGGCTTTTTAATGCTCAAGTTTATAGCACTACAAAGCCCTCGCGGGAATAATCACCACGATAATAATCAGGACTAGTTTAAGTGCAGTTGTAAGCATGTAATTGACACCAAATTTAAATAATCTGTTGCGAAAGTTCATCTTTCGCTCTGTTATGTATTAGTACCGCGCTGAGCGGCTTAAGTCAATACCAAACTCAATTCAAAAAAAGCACGAAAAACCAAATTAAGTGGTTTTAAAATTCACTAAATGCAACCATGAAGGAATTTTTATGTTTTAATTTAAAGTATAGAAATTCACTATTCTTATATTCCCCATTTATGGTTTGATTAATTTTTGAGTTTTAGTAAAAATTAAATTAATTTTTTTATACAGATAGTGTTTAGACCTTCCGAATAGTTTTAATAATCATGGTTTGCGACTGTACTAAATCAAAAAACGTAAATAGAACAAATACTCCACTGAGCGCACATATTAGTACCAATAACCTCACAAAAGACGATTGATAAATACTAAATTTAGCACTGCTGTATAGGCAAATTTAGGTTAGTATTTGTGTAACTCAACAACAGGATTTGAAGGACAAACCATGAAAGCGATACCTCGTATTAGTCATTTTTTTATTATGGTGCTATTTACAGTACTTAGTTTTAATAACGTTGCGGCACCAGCTTTATATAAAGTAGAAAAAAATGGCACTAGCTCGTATTTGTTTGGCACCGTACACGTAGGTGACGCCAGCATGAAAGGCTTACCAGCAAACGTTACCAAAGCGATTGATGAGAGCGAACACGTTATTGTAGAAGTGGATATTAGCAAACTGACTCCATTTCAAATGCAACAGCGCTCAATGCCATTAATGATGCTAAAAAATGGTAAAACATTACAAACAGAACTATCAAAACAAAACTACAATAAGCTTAAAAATTACTTTGCAAAAAAATCGATTGATATTGCTATGTTTAGCAACTTCAAACCTTGGGCTGTAATGGTGACTATGATGCAAATTGAGTTTCAAAATGCAGGCTTTTCTGATCAAACAGGCATAGACAAGCAAGTACTTGCTTATGCTAAAGAGCACAACATTAAAATTGGTGAACTAGAAACCCTAGAGCAGCAGTTACAAATGTTTGATGGTATGGCGCTATTAAGTAATGAAATGATTGAAGAAACCTTTGAACAGCTTAGCGATATTAATACATACTTTATTAAGCTAGTAAACGCATGGAAAAATGGCGATATGGATACCCTTACCGAGTACTACAACATGAGTTTTGACGAGAGTAATTATGGTGAAATAAGCGAGCAAGTCATGCTAATAAACCGTAATAACAAATGGGTAGAGCAACTTGTTCCTCGCTTAAATAACGAAAAGCTATTTATTGCAGTAGGCGCGCTGCACTTACCAGAGCAGCATGGTTTAATAAAGCAGTTAAAAGATAAAGGTTTCAGTGTTACTCGACTCTAACCTCATTGTTATACCTAGGGTGATATTAATTGCCCTAAGGGTTGCTAATATTATTAGTTTAAGCTCTATTAAAAAACGTAAATCAATGCGCTAAGTTCAACAAATACTAATTAAGAAACCGATTTTGATTTAAAAAACACTGTTGATAACAAGTTGAATTTTCGTTGTTCAATTTTTCTAAATAGGCGTTTTATAGCGCAGAAAGCGACACGTTTAGCCCCACAAGATGATTAAGTACGATGGCGGATTGGTATCCCACTTACAGAAAAAATACATGTAATTTTCTCAAATAGACCTCTCTTTGAAAAAGACCAATTGAGCGTTTTAGCTTACCTATTGCAAATAATTTTTACTAAATTAACGCTGAAAATAACGCTATATAATCAATTTATTATTTAGGGTTTAAGCTACCTATTAACACTTCAGCTAACGCTTGCGTGCTGATAGGTTTAAAAACATGCCCATTTGCACCTAATTGAGTGGTAATTGCAATATCACTTTCTGATGTATTGGCGGTAACCACAATAATAGGCGTATTAGCGTCAAAAATGCGTATTTTTTTAATAGCCTCAAAGCCATCCATTATTGGCATATTTAAATCCATAAAAATGACTTGGTATTCGTTTTTAGTTGCCATCTCGCATGCGACCTTTCCGTTTTTTGCACATTCATAGCTGTAGTTAAGCTGTGAAAGAATACGGGTTAAAATGTGCATGTTTAACGGGTTATCTTCAACAACTAAACAATGCATATTTTTAGGTAACAGTGCACTAAACGAAGGTGCACTTTCATCAATCACAACGGGCATTTTTAGCGTAACGCACACCCCATTTGGCGATGTATTTTCAAACACAATATTTCCGTCAAAAGCATCAACAATATACTGCACCCTTGCAAGGCCTGTTCTTAACCCTTGAAAGTGATTATTTTGATTAGATGAATCAAAGGTTAACCTGCTGACTGGCTTGGTTAATCCTGAACCTGTATCCGTTATTGTTACTGTTAATTGCTTATTGTTAACACAAGCCTTAACAGTAACAGACCCCTCTTCTGTAAACTTTAATGCGTTGCCAACTAACTCAGCTAACACTTGCTGAAAGCGTTGATGATCTAGTTTTATAGCTTGGTCAAGTGTCGAATCAAGTGCTCTAACTAAGGCAATGCCTTTTTGGTTGTAACCAAATTCATACCCTAAAAGCACTTTATTGAATGACTGAAGTAAGTTTTCATTTGACGGTTTTAATGCCCAACGGCCCAAACTAAGCGTCTGTAAATCTTGAAGTTCGTCAAGCATTGCTATTATTCTTGATGCGCAATAAGAGGCCTGTGTTTTAATCGATTTTTGGCTATTACTGACCTCTAACGAATCAATCGAGGTAACAAAACCTTGTAGGGGCGTTCTAAACTCATGACTTGCTCGAGCTATAAAGTGTTCTTTATTTTTACTCACTTGCTGCGCAAAATCTTTTTGCTGTTGATACTTTGATAACGCCTTAGTGATCTGCTTTTCCATCGGTATGAACACAAAACGTAATACACCAATAAGCAATAACATAGTTAGCAACCAAAAAAATAGCTCGGCTGAAGACACCCACGCCACTTTTTTAACGGACTCTTTTTCAAATAAGCCAACAGCTTGATCTAAATACTTTAGTAACTCTTCCATGCGCTTAACAGAAAACACATCGGGGTTTATTTTTTCCTGTTTATACAGCAGCCCTTCTACCTGTTGGATAAATTTTTGCACGCGCAAATCTAGCTCAACAGGTGGTTGTGTATACAACTTTATAAGCTCAGGGCTGAGGTATTTATATTGACCATTATCGTTTTTTAACAATAAATATTGATGGTTTGCTTTAAATAGGCTGAGCGATGCATCTAAAGACTGCTGATGACTAGTACTAGGAACTTGCGAGGTTAATAACTTATCACCATGCCATGCAATTTTTTGCGACAGCATTCGCTGTTTACCAGCAATGTTAATAATGTTTGCATCATTTTTCTGTACTGAAAAAAAGTACTGCATTAGTGATACAGAAACACTAATTAATAGCGCAATAGCGATTAATGCCCACCGATTACGTAGGCGAATATTTGCGACAACTTCAAACATAGTTAGCCTAACTTTTTGGTTTAAGTGTAGTCCAATTACATCAATATCTATGCTTAATCTATAAATATAAAAAAGCCCAACTCAAAGCTGGGCTATATAAGAGGGTTTACTATCTATTTTCTAAACGGTTGTAATCGAACAAGCCATATTCAACACCACGGTATTTTTTTGCTGTAGCGTGTAAAATATCGCTGTATTGCCAAAACTGTGGATGAGAACGTCTAATTCCAAATTTAGTTTTTAAGGCTGCGTAATCAGCTTCTACTTGCATCATAGGTAACTGTTCAGCAAAAGCCTCAACTTGTTGTTCATTATTCAAATACCAAATGGAAGCTGGGTAGTCACCTATAAAACCAGGGACGATTGTTGCAGTGTCTTCGTCAAAAGCTCGTTGACCGTCTTCATTTAATAAGCTCGAAATATTGTAATGCGCGTTATGATGAATAATCGTGTAAGCCTTATGGCTATCGTCATCTTGCTTTACTAATACAAACGATAACTGCGGTAATAAATTTACTGCTTTTGCCGGCATAGCATTAATGGCACTTAACGATTTAGGTACTTGCTTATAATCGTAGTGCTCACTTAGCACTGGACTTAGCGCCTCTTTCATTAGTGCATACAATTCTTTTTGAGGGGTGTTTGTTTTATAAGTTATTCCGCTTGGCTGACTAAACTCACGGTTATTTTTAAAAAACTCAGCAAGACTTGGTGGGGATTTACGATACCACTGGCCTTTGATTTTATCTCGTTTTTTTTCTGGTAATAATGCTAAGAAGTTTTGTTCTCCTTCTAGGCGTAAAAAATCCATATATAAACGCGTGACTAACTGGTGCCCAATATTGCCGTAAACATCAAAACCAGCAACCAGTAAATAATGTATACGCTCGAATAAGGCATAATCTAAAATCCAAGTTGTTTTTGGCTCTTGGCCAATGAAACCCTTCACCACAGTGGCACTGTCAAAATGACGAAAAATAGTCAGTGCTGCATTTTTATTATGACCATCTCCTTTCCACAATAAATCTGTTGTTAAATGCTCACCGCCTTTAAACATCTCATTCGCTAAATTGACCTTTGCTTTTAAATATTTTTGCTCCAGAGCTGAGTATTTAACCCAATTAGCAATAGGGAACGCATTACTTTCTTCTGCGGCGGGTAATTCAAGTGCGTCTTCATGCTGCATTATCATTTGTCCAACCGCTGGGGTGGCCACTTTTTTTGGATCAGCAAAAGCAACCCAAAAGTGGTCGTTAATCACATTTAACGCTATCTGACCACGACAGACAGGCCCTTTAATAAAGCCCATAATAATCAACTCAGCTTCATCAAGCATAAACTGATATTTAGAATTAATTGGGATCACTTCAAACGTTTTAAACGGATTAGATGCAGACTCTGCCTTGTAGCTAGGCATACTTTTAACCGTATACTCTGGTGCAATGAACTGTTGGTACAAGCGCGTCAACTTTTCATCATTTAGCTTAAGAGGTAAGTGAGTTTTAGATAAAACAGTGCTGCGATCATGCAAAAGTCGGTAGTAAACACGGTTAACTTTAGGGTCGTCATAAGGTCGACGTGTGCTTATTAATTTTATTTTTTCGCCTGGAGGTGTGCTCGAACGGACGAGCTTAAAAAAGTTATCAGGAGATTTTTGATCAAAATATATGTGAGCTAAAAACCAATGCTCGTATATATAGCGAGCCGATAACTGATACTTCAAATCATCTTGGTTTAAAAATGCTTCCCAACGCTTTACCTGCTCAAGTTCATACTCTGTTGGCGGGTCAATATGCGCCATTTTACCGCCTGCTTTGAGCCACGTCTGCAAGTGATTAAATTCATCACGGGATACGCCCGGTAATCCATAAGGCATACCAGCATGAGGTTGCTCACCCGCTAATTGATCAAATTCTCCCATAGTGGCACAGGTTTGAGAGCGGCTCAGCGAAAAATCAAATTCATTATTTAATATTTCATTTGCAGGCAATTCATGGCTTTGTTTCAGTACTAAACTGTTAAACAAGACGCTACCAGCTAAGTTAGCTTCCTCAGTTTGTACTCGCTCATTTAAAACAGGAGTAAAGTTCTTTTCTCGCCATTGCTCTGTGGTTGTAGCATCAAATAACAATCTACTCGGCGTTGTAGCAAGTAAACGAGTTCCGTCGTAAACAAGGTCTTTGCTTACCCCTCTATCTATTCCTTCAGGGGATGATAGCTTTAACTGACAAGGTGCATCGTAACAACCATGACACACAACACACCGAGTATCGAGCACCGGTTTCACATTCTGTAAAAAATTAGCCCCTTCGCCAGTAGTATGAGATACGATACGCTGCTGGGCCTGCTCAGTGCCAAATAGCTCATTGTAATGAGCATTACCTAAGTATGCACAACCACTTAAAATAACTAATGTAACGATGCCTATGAGTTTATTCATTCGCCTTCATCACCTAAATCAAAGGTCGGCATCATATCCATCTGCGGAGATATAAATACATCTTGATTCTCAGTATTTAGTACAACACTCAATACAGGTCCATGATTTAAAGTTATCTGCGCATGGTGTGATTGTTCTAACATGTATTTGTAAGAAGGATCGGCTATTAACAGCTCATAACTTGTTATTGTAATAGCTATGCTGCTGTCCGCTGAGGGATTTTGGCAAATTTGAGCAAGTAACTCATCATCGAGCGCTACTGATATTTCAAAATCAGGCTGCTCTACATCCCTTTCACTTAAGGACTCGTTTAATAAAAATAACGGCAGCGTTAAATTGCTATCTTGTTCAAATTCCATTGTCTACTCAACATGCATAATTTATATAACTGGCATTATAACAAAATAACAAAAAATTAAACGTTAATGCCAATAACCAAAGTAGCTAAGTGCAAGACAACCCTCTCATGCACTTATCAGCATATTGTAAACGCTTTAATCCTTCGTTTGGATCACCGAAAAAACAGCACCTTGAGGATCACAAAGAACACCAAATCGGCCAACGTCTGGTACTGTAGTAGAAGGTACACATACTTGGGCTCCCAGCTTTTTCGCCTTATTAAGGGCAGAATCACAGTCGTCAACTGCAAAGTAAATCATCCAATGAGGTGGGACATCATCAGGCCATTCGCTACTCATTTCCAGCATTCCAGCAATCGGCTTACCGTCTACCATAAATAAAGTATATTCCATGTTGTCCATAGGTTTCACTTCGCTCTTCCAACCTAGTAAAGCACAGTAAAACTCATTACTTACTTTGCTATTTCGCGTCGCTAACTCATGCCAATAAGGCGTTGATAGCTCTGATAAACGTTTACATCCTTTATGATCTTTTCCTTGCCATAATGCAACGGTTGCTCCCCCCGGATCAGTAAACATGAGCATACGACCTGCATCCATAACATTGTGCGGACCCGCAATTATTTTAGCCCCAAGCTCTTTCGCTTTAATTGCACAATGATCTACATCATCTACAGCAATGTAAGTTAACCAACTGCTTGGAACACCCTCCTGAATTTGCTCTTTTTGCATTTCGTACATAGCGGCAATGTCGTCACCCTCTTTCTGGAGCATAGTGTAAAAAATACCATCGCCAATTGGCTGATCATCATAACCCCAATCAAATAGAGAGGTATAAAAAGCTTTACCTTCTTTCCAATTATGTGTGCAAAGCTCTGACCAACAAAAAATACCCTGAGGATAATTATCCATATAAAAGCCTTTGTTATTTTTATATCAAACATACTCTTGAAATATAGCACGCAAGATTATTTTTTAATTAGCTTAGATCAATAACTGCTAAGAGTCGATGAGAGATATAAGGAACTTGCTGAAATCTAAATGATGCTATCTAAGACAGGGGCTGTATTTCTGAATACCGTCTAGGTTATTAGCTCCGTGTATTAAGAGAATTGGGCAAAATGAGGTTACTAGGGCAATACTGTATATCTAATTACGTTATTTATCAGGTAGCCATGAAGAAATAGTTGTTCAAGTATAGGGATAGTGAGTTTACTAAACCACAGACAGCAAAAAACCATCACATTGATTTAACGAGTTTTTCTTATTTGAAGTCGGTGTGCTACCAATAACCAAAACACTCTTTACAAAGAGGCGCTTTGCTCAACAGACGCTACGCTTTAGAGAAGGGAATACTGAAGATTGCTTTCCTGCAGACGTAAAAAAGCCGCTTCATTTCTGAAGCGGCTTTCTACAATTTGAAGCCTGGTAATGTCCTACTTTCACATAGCAAATGCTACACTATCATCGGCGCTGTTTCGTTTCACTACTGAGTTCGGCATGGAGTCAGGTGGGTCCAAAACGCTATTGTCACCAAGCAAATTTGGGCGTTAATCCGTAT
>NZ_NTLW01000269.1:0-9761 GCF_002632075.1 Pseudoalteromonas sp. ESRF-bin5
CCATTGTAGATAAGGTAATTTTTCAGCAAAAAACACACTGTGCTGACCTGTTCCAGAACCAACTTCTAATACTGTTTTAACGTTTTTTAACGCGCTATTTAAATGCTCTAAAATTGGCCCTTTATTGTTTTCACATGCTTGTGAAAATGGCTTTGTCATTGAGTGCACCAAAATTGTGGATGTTTGCACAATAGTAAAGCAAATTTGCAATATGTTGTCGTGACTAATTATGATTTATTTATTAAGTTAAATATAATCATATAGTTAGATATAGCTGGCTTGATTGGTATGTATTATGCAGCAACATAATTGACCCATTTAAGGGTTAATTAACTAATCACAAAAGGATAAAATTATGCATATGCCTCCCTATACCGCTGTTGATGCAGCAGTCGCTATCACCGAAAAAAGTACCGATGATCACAGTGAAACCCTTGATATGAGAGCAACAGTAATTGATTTACTTTCTCATCCAAAACATAATCAAAAGGCGATCACTAAACATGAAACAGACCAGATATTTATTCTCGGATATAATTAAAATACACGCCGTAAATAATTTTTATAATAACTATTTACACTGAAACCGATCAAGTGTAATGATAACTATTATCATTATTTGAGTCGGTTTTTTTATGTCTTCAAATAACGCCTTAAATAACTATCAACATACTCTTGCATTTAATTGCAAAAGGCCAGGTCTGCATGCCCCAATGCTTGTCGCTCATTATATAGACGCAGCTCTCAACGTAGCTAAAAACTTTGAACAACTTGATAATCCGCTACTTCAGGAGTATTACCTTAGACGCACACACCATGAAATTATAAATAAAATGTGCGATCCTCTTACTCATAATGCAATTCGCAAACAATGTCTACACCAGCTACACAAACCATTACTTGCATTAAAGCGTTTCTACATAAGCCACAATAGCCGTGCTAAATTTTTATTACTTGAGCGTGAAGCTCGTATTCTTAGTCACGAATTCAACCCTTTTTAAGGAGCACATTAATGAGCAACTTTAGAATAGAATCAGACAGTATGGGCGAATTAAAAGTACCTGTTAACGCTTTATATCAAGCACAAACACAGCGCGCTGTTAATAACTTTGCTATTAGCGCCCTCACTATGCCAGCACAATTTATAAAGGCACTGGCGTATATAAAACAAGCTGCAGCACAAAGTAACTGTGAGCTAGGGCTTATAAATAAAACCAAGGCAACTGCAATAGAGCATGCTTGCCAAGCGATTATTGATGGTAAGCATCATGATCAGTTTCCTGTTGATGTGTTTCAAACCGGTTCAGGAACTAGTTCTAATATGAACGCCAATGAAGTAATAGCAACACTTGCCAGTACTCAACAGGAGCTTGTACATCCTAATGATGATGTAAACATGGGCCAAAGCTCAAACGATGTAGTCCCTACGGCTATTGCACTAAGTAGTGCCCTAGCCGTGAAGCAAGCATTACTGCCAGCTCTTGAAAACCTTTCGCAACATTTAGAAAATAAAAAGAGCGAAATAGGCGCTATTGTTAAAACAGGTCGCACCCACTTAATGGACGCGATGCCTGTTACATTCGAGCAAACCCTTAATGCATGGCAATCGCAAGTAAATAACGCAGCTTCAGGCATTCGCCATAGCTTAGAGCCAGTGTGTGAGCTTGCTCAAGGTGGTACAGCTGTTGGTACCGGTATTAATGCCGACCCAAAGTTTGCAGATTTATTTTGCACTAACCTAACTAAAAACGTGGGGATCCGGTTTTCGCCAAGCAAAAACTTTTTTTATAATATTGGTTCACAAGATGCCATTGTTGCACTGTCTGGGCAATTAAAAGTACTCGCTGTAGCACAAATGAAAATAGCGAACGACTTACGCTGGATGAACTCAGGCCCTCTTGCAGGTTTAGGCGAAATAGAACTTGAAGCCCTACAACCTGGCTCATCTATTATGCCGGGTAAAGTAAACCCAGTCATACCAGAAGCCGCTGCGATGGTTAGCGCACAAGTGATTGGTAACGACGCTACAATTACCGTTGCTGGTCAATCTGGTAACTTTGAACTAAATGTTATGCTGCCCGTTATTGCCTATAATATTTTGCAAAGCATAGAGCTACTAACAAACAGCGCCCAAGCTTTGGCAGAAAAAGCCATAGCCACATTTATCGTAAATCAAGCTAACATTGACCGCGCTCTTGCTAAAAACCCTATTTTAGTGACTGCACTTAATCCGGTGATCGGTTACGAAAAAGCAGCAAAAATAGCGAAACAAGCCTATAAAGAAGCCCGTCCTATTATTGATGTTGCCGAACAAGAAACTGACTTACCACGTGAAGAGCTCGAAAAACTGCTCAACCCGACTAAGCTCACACAAGGTGGTTTGTAGTTTTTGAAAAGCCATAAATACGGCTTTAATTACTTGATTATAGAGTTTTTATTGCCGTAAAAAATGCACCGTGTATGATAGTGATGAATTATTCATCACTATCAAGGTATCTTATGCGCCCTGTATTATTAGCTATTGTTTTACCCCTTTGTTTAAGTGCGTGTTTAGATAAAACACCAGCAGAAAAAGAATCAGTAACCACTGCTGAAGTAATAAAACCAAAACAACAAACACTAAAAGAAACCACTCAAACAAAAAGTGACGTTGAGGAAATTTCAAACTCAAGTCTTAAAGCGGTATCGGTTGAAGATATTACGACAGCTAAAACCCAATTAAACACGCTTATTGCTGACACTAGCTGCGATACAAGTATGCAATGTAAAGTTATTGCAGTAGGTAGTCGCGCCTGTGGTGGCCCTAGTAGCTTTGAAGTTTATTCAACCAAAACAGCAAAAGACGAGCAAGTAAAAATACTGAGCAAAACAATCACCGAGCTTGAAAGTAATTTTAATGCGCAAAAAGGAATGATGAGTATTTGCCAGCATTTAACAACACCAAGCACTCAGTGTGTTGAAAATAAATGTGTTAAACTTGAAGGCTCAGCGGTAAGTGTATTTTAAGGATAACAATATGAGTGGTTTGACATTGACAGTTAAATTATCAATTTTTAGTGTTGCTGCTAGCATTTTTTTACTCAGCGGTTGCTCAACAACAGCATCTGTAAATAGTGCTCAAGGGCAGAATTTGTCGGCTTTAAATAGCCAACTTGCCAATATTGTTGATAACAATGGCTGTACAGCAAGCTTTCAGTGTAAAGTACTTGAAGTAGGAGCACGAGCGTGTGGCGGGCCGAGTAAATATGCTGTTTATTCAACGCTAAATACCCCTCAAGAGCAAGCAGAAAGCATTGCAAAGCAGATCACCGAACAAGAAAAAAATCAAAATGAGCAACAAGCACTAACTGATTGCTTACCGGTTATTGAAGTACAATCGCTGTGCATTAACCAGCAATGCCAATCAATAGATATTAAGTAATAAATAAAGTATTAAGTGCTATTTCAGCGTTATTGACTTAAGTACGGAATAAGCGCTGAAATAACCACGACTAACAGCACACATATCCCTGCTTTTAGTATGTATTTCATTGGCATAGTTTTTAGTACCCAGTATGCATATATAAAACGCACAAAATAACTTGCTGCAGTACCAAATAAAGCAAAAATAATTAGGTAAGTAATCAGTATAATATTCAAAGCAGTACTTCTTTATAGTTGTTACCTTTAGTGTAAGGGCTTAATACAAAGAACGCAAAAGCACTGCTTTTCAATTTATTAGCTTTTGATAAATGATTTAAAAGTACATTGAAGTACCCATCCATTTAATCTTATTTTTAGCTAAAATAACTGCCTAACATACTTTTATAAACCAGGGTTTAGGCCAACTACTTAGCTTTTTTAGTATGCGCAATTAAAAGCTCTGCTACTTGTTGCTTTACCGCGCGCTTATCTTCGCTTGGTACATCAAAGCGGCTCGCTAGTTGCGCTATCTCATCATCATTCAAATTGAACGATAAGCGCTGTCGAGTCTTTTTAGACTTAACATCTAAGCCAAGTATTTTGCGGATCATATCGGATGGCGTGAGCTCTTGGTCAATTGCTTGCTTTTTTATTTGCTTTTGAACATCGCTACTCAAATCAAATGCCATTTGTGTTGCACGTACAGCTTGCTCTTGGCGCAACCACTTATCTTTAGCATCGCTCACTTCGCGTCTCCAGGAAATAAATCCACTATATCGGTAATTGGGCGCGTAAGTGTTAATGACACTTCGGTTTCGCCGCCATCCCAAATTTCAATATTTAGGCTATGCCCTTCATCAGGCGATTCTAAACATATCATTTCACAAGGCTCGCCACCGTCTTGCTCATAGCGAGGTAGGCTTTGACCACGAAAGTCTTTATTATGAAAATAACAAACAAACGGCGATTCAGTTTGTTGGTAACTTTTAGCCAAAAACTGCATAAAACGCTCAGGAGTATTTTTAACTGCAATATGCGTTAACGACTCTTCATCAAAAATACGAGCAAATTCATCTAATGTGAAAATATCGTCTACTTCATCTCGTTGAACTTTTATCGAAAAATTAGCCCACTGCTCGCCGTCTTCTTGTGCTATTTGTAAAAACACAACTTGACCACTGTTTGTCTCAAGCACAAACTCAGTATCACTACTGTGCTGATATTGATAAGTTTGCACATCAATAACACGCAATGTTTGCCCTTTTAACCACGACGGATAAGCAAACGAATCTATAACGGTAAACATGTCACCTTTTTTAAGCTCACTTGCATGGTTAAGCTGACGTTCTGGCTCTTTTTTAGATTTGAAAAAATTAAACATAATAAAGCATCCCTTAAGCAAAAAAGGTAACTAAGCGACGCTTAATTACCTTTTATTATAAATGTACGAACTATTAGCCGTTTTGCTTGGCTTTAATGCGCGCTAAAATATCGGCACTTTTTGGACTTGTGTCACCAATGCCTGCTTCAGCCATTTTCGCTTTTAAATCGTCGCCATTAACTTCTGACTCAAGCTCTTTTGCAGCACCTAACTGATCGCTACGGTCTTGTTGACGCTGTTTAATACGCTCTAGTGATTGTCGAGCTGAGGTCATCGAAGAGCTATTCGTATTAAGCGTACTGTTAACAGCCATTGTTGCTTGCTGTACGCTTTCTGTGGTTTTAACCATAGTAAGCTGACGTTGATTTTCTTTAATCGACTTTTCAGCGTCTTTAACTTGCTGCTTAAGCGTTACAATGTGGTTGCTAAAACCTGCTAATACTTGCTCGTTTTCAGCTTTTTCAGCTTCAAAGTCACCAATTTTTTCTGCAATTTCTAATGCTAAGGCTTCGTTACCTTTTTCAAGTGCTTGGCCTGCATACGCTTCGTGTTCAGCAATTGATGCATCTACAGCGCTAATTTTTCGCTTAGTTTGCATTTCTTTAGCCATTACTTCGGTCAGGCTTTTTTTAGCACGGTGAAGTGCATTTTGTGCATCAGCGATTTCTTGTTCAAAAATACGGATACCATTTGCATCTACAATTGCTTCGCCCGCTTCACGAGCGCCACCACGTACTGCTGTAAATAATTTTTTTAAAATACTCATAATCTTAACTCCACTAACTAGTTACTAATCGTTTAAATACAAGGTCACGGCTTCTAGTGCATCAATCGCGTTGTCAGCTAATGTCACTAGTTCGTGGGTAACATCATCTAATGATGAGTTTACCGACAGTGCACCAAAAATCGCGTATTTATTATCGATTTTAGCAAATGCACTTAGTGGAATTGGCACGTTTAAACGTAACAATGTTTCGTTTAACTCGTTGCGTAATTCACTTTTCACTTCGTCTTCGCCAAACAAGTAGCTAATACATAACAACTGCTCTTGAGTTTGCGTAACAAAAATTGGAAGTTCATCATTTCCATCAACAATGACTTGTAAAACATCTTGCTCACCTGGATTGGCAATCAAGAAAGACTCAAAGTTAGCGCCTTCAGTTTCAAAAGAAGCTAATTTTATTGAAAGTTCGTTTAATTCCATGTCTCTGCCTTTTTTGTTGTTTGACATATTATGTCTGAGTTAAGATTCGCACGGCAGACATATTATGTCAACCGTGTTTTGTTAGTTTTTATACAATTCACTCTCTATTTGCCATGCTGAACGGTAATAATCATAAAGCTGCCCAGAACCTAACCTATTGACCTCTATATCATTTATTTGTTCAAAATACTGATTAGGGAATACAAAACTTGCTAGTAAATATTTTTTACTTATCCATCGTGACGATACCGGCATTTCGCCTATATTATTTATTCGTGCACTGGCTGGTTGACCCATTTTGGTAGCAATTGTCCACCCCCACTGACCAAACGATGGAATATTTTGTTGGTATTGCTCCACGTAATCAAATCCGGCAGCCTTAACAGTTTTAGCTATACTCAGAAACGCCTTTTTTGCATGATATGGCGACGTTGATTGCACAGCCATAGCCCCATCAGGAGCAAGTAATTGACGTACATGATTATAAAAATAATCGCTGTATAACTTATTTAGGTCAGGATGATTCGGATCAGGTAAATCAATAATAACAGTGTCAAACTGTTTGTTTTGATCGAGTAACTTCTCAACCTCTAAAAAAGCATCACCCACGATTATGTTAGCTTTGGGGTCTTTCATTGAGTCGTTGTTGAGGTTTATTAATCGCTGCGTGATGGCTTTGGGCGGGGTAAACTTATCGTCTTCATGGCCAAATAGGTTAAGTAACTGTCCATCTAAATCAATTAAAGTGACTTCGTTTACCGACCACTTTAGTACATCCCTTAATGCTAAACCGTCACCCCCGCCAATAATTAGCACCTTATCATGTCGGTTAGAGGCAAGCATAGCCGGATAAACTAGCATTGAATGATATATTTGTTCATCAACACTTGAGAACTGTAGGCGGCCATTTAAGTATAGGTCGGTAATAGGTTGCGGTTGATTTTTGCTAAGTCGTTCTGTTAATACAACATGCTGATATTTAGTCGCCTGAGAATAAATAACTTTATCTTTATATAAGACGTTGCTTAGGCTATTCATCCAACTGCTGCCGAGCACTAAAATAAAGCCAAACAGCACAAGCAGTAAAATATGGCAAACCAACAAAGCTTTAGCAAAGCGTACATGGGCATGGTAGCGCCATAAAAAAGCAAGCCCTGCAATAATATTAAATAAAGCGGTCCATGCAGCAGCTTGCATGATAGGCATAGCCAACATTATGCTTACCCAAATTGCTGCGCCAATACCTGCCCCAATGTAGTCTGCACCATAAATAGTTCCTGCATTGTTTTCTAAAAACCGCCCGTACACATGTTGGCGAATACGCGCTATAAGCGGTATTTCCATACCAATAAACAGTCCTAATACTAAGCCAAATACATAAGGTAAAAAGCGTGACCATTCTTGTAACTTTTGAAATACATAGCCATTAAGTACAACGTCTGGTGGCAGGTTAAAAATGCTCGAGAACAAATGAGGAAGCGAATAACTAACTGCAATCACACTTGCTATGGCCAAAATACAGCCCATGCCAATCAAAGCTATAATGCTTTCTAGCCAAGCAAATGCGGTGAACGCATCTTTAAACCAACGCGCTAAAAAAGCCCCTAGCCCCATAGCTACTATCATGGTGCCAATCATGGCGTAAATGGCACTTTCTACAGAGCCTAATACTCGGCCGGCATAGTGAGAGAGTAGGTACTCATAAATAAGGCCGCACCCAGCGAGCACAGCCATAACAGTGATAAGTAATATATCGTGCCCAAGTAAGCGAGACTTACTTGGGCTTTGAGTTGTTGATGACACGAATTATGCGCCTAATAAGGTTGCCATTGTGATGCCTACGGCAAACGATACAGCGGCAGAAATAGCTGCTACACCCACATTTTTTTGACGATTAACTTCATCAGAAATATCACAACCCGATAAAATTATTTTAATGGTCACTAAGTGTAAAATAATAAACGCAACTAGGCTCACTACTGCACTAACAGCCCAATATAATAGGCTAGCATTAATATTATCTGCAGCATAAGGTGCAACACCTGTTGCCGCTGTGATTGCTAATGCACTACCCACTAAATAACCAGCGTAACGAATACCAACAGCTAAGTTATCATCAATAATAGCTTGTTGAAGACAGTCACCATTTTTATTTGTGCGTTTAAATAACATAACTCGGTACTGGCTCACAAATAACAGCACGATGCTACCAATAA
Source organism: Pseudoalteromonas sp. ESRF-bin5 (assembly GCF_002632075.1). Lineage (NCBI taxonomy): Bacteria > Pseudomonadati > Pseudomonadota > Gammaproteobacteria > Alteromonadales > Pseudoalteromonadaceae > Pseudoalteromonas > Pseudoalteromonas sp. ESRF-bin5. Next base: position 8,204 of record NZ_NTLW01000269.1, read on the forward strand.
CAAAGGCAGCAATGACAATCGGTAAACCATGCCATCCCTCTGTAGCTACCCATAGCAGTGCTGAACGAATGACAATTGCCACACTCACTACATGGCCAAAATCAATGATAGAAGCAGTCACATTACCTTTAACAATTTCATCATGTAGGCTCACTTTACGCAGTGCAACTTTGTCTTGAAAAAAGTGACCAAGCTTAATTAACACAATGGCAAGCGCACCATAGCCAAGCATTTGCAGTGCTTCTTGCTGAAGCGTTGCAGCAAATGCACCACTGCTTACACCGGTTAATACGATAGCCAGCGCAACCAAACCAGCGGCAAAACTAATACCAAAGGCAAAATTATCACGCTCTGTTATTTCGTCATTGGCATGTAAATTTGAAACCCAGCCTTTTATATATTTAAGGCTAACAAATAGCAGCACAATTATTGCAAAGTCTATCGCTAAAGCTTGCAGCGACCACGTAGTTATTCCATTAAATTCATACATATTATTCTAACTCCAACTTTATTCTTTACTTACCACGGCTCACGCCACGAGAGGTTCTGCTTCCACTGTCACGAACTGAACCAGAGCTATTGCTATAGCTACTTGAACGTGAGTAACTGCTGCGACTCTTAGGCGGTGTATAGCTACTTCGACTTAACCCTGATGCACCAGTCTTTTTACTCGCATACGGGCTTGTGAACTGCTTACCTTGGCGTTGATATGTTTGACGTGTACGTGTCTCTAGCGCGCTTTGTGTTTTAATTTGTTTAGGGCTTGAGTAGCGATAACGACCATAATCGTTGTAATAGCTGTACTTACGGCGTTTACTCCAGCTTCCGTATTCAACCCTGTCAAATACATCCCCTAAAATACGGTACATGCCGTACCATTGCCAAAAACTGATGCCACTGCTATTTGTTTGCCAGTTACCGTAGTTGGGATTACCCACCATCTGGTTGCCTACCCCTTCACCCTCGGCTTGTTGGCTAATAGCACCAACGCGAGCTAGGGAGCCTTTTGACATATCAGCAAGCATATTGATTGGATCAGTTAAAGCGTCAGAGAACAGTGAAGGTTTTGCAGCTTCACGTAAAAGATCGATGCTGTGCAACGTATCTTCGTAAGGGGGGATTAAGTAAGTACTTTTAGTCTCTTTAAGTCGCTGTAATAAACCACTATAAAGTGCACCTTGGCGCGAAGCATCTAAAGTAATTACATCAACAACATTTGAAAGCTCTGGCTGTTGTTTTTTTAAAAGCGCACCATACTCTTTAAGTAACACAGCATTGCGTATACTGCCATTATCTAGCGCACTACCTAGCTGTGATAGCTCAGCATCCGCTTTTTTTATAGACTCTTGAATTGTTTGTTGTAGCTGCTCTTCTTTAGATTGACAACCCATAAGCACCGTAAACAAACAAAACAGGCTTATAAGTTTCCAAACTTTACTATTCGACATTCATGTCACCTGATTTACTAAATTAACACAGCTAGTCTTACACAGGTCACTTAGTAAGCCAAGAATGAAATTGCAACAAAATGAGAAGAGATGTAAAGAATAAAGTAGAT
>NZ_NTLW01000148.1:0-23156 GCF_002632075.1 Pseudoalteromonas sp. ESRF-bin5
GTTGTCAGTTGTCAGTTGTCAGTTGTCAGTTGTCAGTTGTCAGTTGTCAGTTGTCAGTTGTCAGTTGTCAGTTGTCAGTTGTCAGTTGTCAGTTGTCAGTTGTCAGTTGTCAGTTGTCAGTTGTCAGTTGTCAGTTGTCAGTTGTCAGTTGTCAGTTGTCAGTTGTCAGTTGTCAGTTGTCAGTTGTCAGTTGTCAGTTGTCAGTTGTCAGTTGTCAGTTGTCAGTAACATGAAAAATTAGAACCGTTTAAAGTCAAACTTAGCCGTATCTAAATCTTTATCAAAAGCCTCAGCCAATTTTTCAGTTTCACTAAACACAGTATTCCAATATTTTATACGCGTGTCGGCATCAAGATCGGTAAAGTCGTTTCTGTCTGGGATTTTTCCGTAAGGTAAGCCGGCTACAAATTCTTTTGATGGGGTGATCATTACCACGTTGTCGTAATTTTGTGGTGCTACTTTTCGTTTTAAGTTTTTATCAAACCACCCTGCTTTTGGGTCGCTGTTAAAATGCGGATATAAAATTAAGCCAGGGTTATTAATTTTTACATCAAAGTGGTAATCAATTATTCCGCCATCGCGATACATACCTTGTGGCGAGCCTGCAATATTTTTTATACCTTGCATAACAAGCGGTATAGAGCCGGATGCAAGTAAGGCATCTTTTAAATTTGTTTGGTTAAGTGCTATGTTTTGCGTTTTAAAATTATAACTGTCGGTTATTGATAAATTGCTGTTTGGCGCGCCAAAAATAAATCGCTCGTACTGCGAGCCTAATAATTTTCGGTTTACGCGGTTTAGCATGTAACTTTTTGATAAACCTAAAAGCTGAATTAATTTATTTTCGCTGGCTATAAAGCCATTAGATTTAGCGACTATAAAATGTGCTTTAAATACGGGGTTATTTATTATTTCGGTAACGCCATTATCGCCAAATACATCTTCAAGTAATGCGCGGGCTTTAATTGTAATTTCGGCTGGTGTTGGTTTATTACTTGAATAACGCGTTTGCGAATACGATTTTGCTAAACGTTCAATGGCGGCAACCGGGTCGTTTTGTGCAAAACACGCAGAGCGAAATGCGCCGGCAGATGAGCCAATTAAATTAAGCGGTTGGGTTCGGTTTTTAAAAAATTCACCAAAAATATATTTGTCTAATCCAAATAAAGTAAACCATTTAGGCCCACCACTTGCGCCTAAAAATGAAGTAAACAGTTCAGGCCTAAAGCCTTGCTCGTTTATTATTTTTGCTGCGTTCTTCCCTGCTACAATGTCGATCATGTCTGTATTTTTACCTTTTATATATGTATTTTAAACTCTTTAACGCGCTACAAATGTGAATAGTTATGCAAAACTAAAAAGCGGTTTTATGCTGCCATAAAACCGCTATTTGTAGTTAAAGTTAGCTAAAATACATGAATTAATCCCAAATACCGTCTTCGCATTTCCCCTGAACTTTTACATCTTTTACTTTAAATTCGGGCTCTATACCTTTGTCTCTTTGCGTGTGGTAATCGTGCGTTACCGACAAAATAGTAGGTGTTAACAGTATGATAGCGATTACGTTAACGACTGTCATTAACCCTAACGCAATATCGGCTAAATCCCATACTTCTTTTAATGTGGCCGATGCGCCCCACAACATCATTGATAAATATAGTAATGTGTAAATACCACGCCCTACTTTGTTATCAAGCTTAAATAGATGTAAGTTACTTTCAGCGTAGGCGTAGTTAGCTACCACCGAAGTAAAGGCAAATAACGTAATGGCTGCAGCTACAAAGTACACGCCACCTTGCGCCAAATGCGCAGTCATAGCGCTTTGTGTTAAACGTATGCCTTCCATTTCGCCGCTTATGTCTATATCAGCTAATAAAATAACGACGGCTGTACAACTACACAGTACGATTGTATCGAAAAACACACCAAGCATTTGTATGTAGCCCTGTGTTACAGGGTGATTAGGAATAGGGCTAGCACTTGCACTGGCATGCGGAACACTTCCTGCGCCCGCTTCGTTAGAATATAAACCGCGTTGAATACCATTTTTAATTGCAGCCCCCATCGCGCCTGCGCCCGCTTCTTGTAATCCAAAGGCTGACAAAAATATATCTTTAAGCATGGCCGGTACTTGAGTAAAGTTTATAACGGTAATAATAACGGCGGCTAATACAAAAATAATGCCCATAATGGGCACTACGCGCTCTGCAAACCGGGCAATGGCTTTAAAGCCGCCTAATATAATTGAGCCTGCAAGGACTGTAATAACAATACCGGAGTAAAACGTGGGTACTTCAAATGCGTAGTTTAGGGCATCAGTAATTGTATTGGTTTGCATTGCGCTAAAAGTAAACCCGTACCCCAAAAATAAGCACGCGGCAAATACAATTGCAAAGGCACGGCTTCCCAACCCTTGTTGAATGTAATACGCAGGGCCACCTCTAAATTCGCCGTTACTATCGCGAATTTTATACACTTGGCCTAATATACTTTCTGCAAATCCGGTTGCCATGCCCAATATAGCAATGACCCACATCCAAAATATTGCACCACTGCCACCAAGCGATATAGCGACTGCAACACCGGCTAAATTACCCGTACCTACCCGAGCACAAAGCCCTGTACACAATGCCTGAAATGACGAAATATCGTTTTTATTACATTTACTGCTGCCTTTTAATAGGCTAAACATATGCTTAAATTTAACTATTTGAATTGCTTTTAAACGCACAGAAAACCATACGCCGGTGAAAAGTAAAATATAAATGAGTACCTGACCTTCTCCCCACAAAAGGTTATTCACACTTTTTACTACCGTATCGAACATTGCGGATTCCTTATTATATTTTTATAGTTATGCGCTTTAACATAGGCATTTTAAAATGTACTGGCAACGCTTAATATTTTATTCGTACTAAAGGCAACCATGTTGCCTTTAGCTTTTCTTATTTACTTTGTAAATGTACCCCTGCAATCATACATCTTACTGAACCACCAGCAGATTCAATGGTAGGTATGGGCAAAGGCACCAGTTTAGCCGTTTTTTGTATTGCAATTATTTGCTCGGCTGTAAGCGCATTATAGGCGGTTTGTGACAGCGCTAAAATTCGGCCATTTTTACCCTGTAATTCAATTGCATTCCCGCAAAAGTTATTTATTTGCTTAACCGACAAATCAATTACTTCGTGATGGCTTTGTAAAAAATGCCCTACCAGCTCACTGCGTTGGTCTTCAGGCACCATATTTAAGCCAATCATTACAAATTTGCTGGCCACACACATTAGTACATTAGTGTGATACACCGCTATACCTTGCTCGTCAGTTGCGTTAAACACAACCGGCTTAAACGAAAGTAAATTACACACTGTATTAACGACCGACCTTGTTGTGCGTTTGGATTCTACCGCGTAGGCAAGTTTATATTGGTGATCGAGCACTAGTGATCCGGTACCTTCCAAAAATGAATTTTCTTTCGCTAAATGCGCATAATCAGTCACTACCGCCACTTTATAGTGATCCGTTAAAAAATCAATTATATCTTTACGATATTCTAATCTTCTGTTTTCAACAAACATTGGGTAAATAATTAATTGCCCATTTTGATGGGTAGAAAACCAGTTGTTTGGAAAAACCGAGTCGGGTGTGTATGTTTGCTCATCTTCAAATAAATGAACGGTTACACCTTCGCTTTGTAGTAACTCAACCGCGTGGGTCACCTCTTTAAATGCTTGCTCGCTTTCATTTTTTGCTGCACATTCGCTTTGAAATGCATTGTCGAGCATGGTTTGTGGATTAGAAGTAAAGTGATGCGGACGCACCATTACAACTGCGCTCGGTGCTTGTTGTATTAGGCTCATGCTGCGCTCTCTTTATCTATACGCGGTACTTCAAGAACTGAAAATAAGTTACGCGGGTCGCCCTGCTGGGTGATCAAGTCGAGTATTTCGTATTCTCCTGATTTAATAAGTTGCTCGCGAATATACACTAACGCGGTAAAATCTTCGCTTGCAAAACCGACACCATCAAAAATAGTAAGCTCTTTTTCGCTTGTACGACCAAGGTTTTGTTTATTAATGACTTTATGAAACTCGGTTACAGCAAAGCACCTGCTCATTTGTTGAATTTCGCCCTCGATTCTGGTTTGTGGTTCGTACTCTACAAATACAGTAGCGCGTTCGAGTAAAGCAGAATCAAGCTCGGTTTTGCCTGGGCAGTCGCCACCAATCGCATTAATATGAACGCCTTCTGGGATCATATCGTTTGTTAAAATGGTTGCGTTTGTTTTATCGGCCGTGCAAGTGGTAATTATGTGCGCGCCCTTTATTGCCTCTTCAACACTTTCACATATAGTCACGTTTAAACCTTTAGTGCTTAAGTTATTAAACGCTTTTAGAGAAGCAGCTTCGTCTATATCGTATAAACGAATGTGTGTAATACCCAATACCGCTTTAAACGCTAAAGCCTGAAACTCAGACTGAGCTCCATTACCTATAAGGGTTAAGGTGGTTGAGTTTTTTGGTGCTAAATAAGTAGCCACCAGCGCTGATGTTGCAGCAGTGCGTAGTGCGGTTAATAGGCACATTTCGCTAATCATTATCGGATAGCCGCTATCAACATCTGACAAAATACCAAATGCTGCCACTGTTTGAAGCTCTTTAAAGGTATTTTTTGGGTGACCATTTACGTATTTGCAGCTAAACATTTTGCCATCGCTTACCGGCATAAGCTCTATTACACCGTCGGTAGAATGTGCTGCATAACGCGGCGATTTATCAAATTCGTGCCAACGAGCAAAGTCGTGTTTTAGTTTGTTAGTTAGGCTAACTAATACATTTTCTATTCCTAATGTGTTTATTAGCTTGGCCATAGCTTGAACACTTACAAATGGAACACCGTGTTTTGGCTGTGCTATAAAATGACTCATGACTACCTCTGTAATAACAATATGAACTAATTAAAATAAGTTTATCGACTACAGATGCCACTTAAAATGCTAATACTTTATACAAATAATGGTATTTTTTAGCAATTTGCTAGGCATAAATATAAATTTTTAGTATTTTGTATAAAAATTAGTTAAAGGTAAGCGTATGCTCCCTTATATTTATGACTCATTAGATAACGCCCTAATAGCCGAATTAAGAAAAGACGGCCGTGCATCTATTTCTGCTTTAGCTGATATATTAAATGTGTCACGCGGGACAGTACAAAACCGCTTGGACCGGTTAGTTTCATCGGGCGCTATATTAGGATTTACTGTGCGGGTGCACGAACACATAGAAACCGAAGCCGTAAGAGCAATAATGATGGTGGAAGTAGTGGGAAAATCGACTTCACAGGTAATTAAAACCATGCGTGGAATCCCCGAGCTCACTAAGTTACATACCACCAACGGCGCTTGGGATTTAGTAGCAGAAATACAAGCCGGAAACTTAAGTGATTTTGATGGCGTACTGAGGCAAGTACGCGAGATAGATGGCATTTTAAATAGCGAAACCAGTATATTATTGTCATCTACTTAAGCATTAATGTTAACACGTGAATATTGATATCGCCTTGCTCATGTCTGTTCTTACAGTTTAAGTAATTAGATTTAGACCTCATTTAACAGACAGCTATTAGCAAGAAGTAGTTAGTCAAAAATCTTAATGTCTGAAGTCAAGATTTGACCCTAGGCTCTCTTAATGTCTGAAGTCAAGATTTGACCCTAGGCTCTCGAAGTCAAGATTTGACCCTAGGCTCTCAGTCGCTCGTTTTATAATGAGAAGAAAAGCGAGCACGGATGAATTTTAATAACACTGGCAATTAGTTGACAAGTTTGTTAAAAATAAACCAATAAGAAAACGAGCTACGCTGTGGTAGAAATACGCGCGATTAGCTCGCTATAAACATGTTAAGTGCCTATGAAGTTTCGTGTCACATTATTGATTGCTACAGTCTGCTTATTTTGGACATGTATACATACGCCCGGTGGATCTTTAGATTACGAACTAGTAATCAAACCTTACCCATCTCCTTTATTGAGTGTGGGCGGTGGTGAAGAAGGCAGTTATAAACGCAGAATGCAGAAAGGTGAATTTCCAAATTGGTTAGCTAATAATAACTATAAAGTTATTGCTCATGGTAGCCTTGAGTCAAAAGCTCAACATTGGGAATATGTCAGGTTGTCTGTGTTTCTATTTGTTGTAGTGGGTTGGATAACCGTATTTATATCTGTCTTTAAGAGTGTGCTCAAGGCACTTAACAAGGCAAATTAAAAAGGGCGGACAAAAACCAGCTGGCTTTGTTCGTGTCTCACAAATTATAGCCAACTAATTTTTGCCGTTTATTTGCGGCGTCATTTGTAAATGGAAGTTCATAAGTGAATTCAGATTTCGATAAATATATTTCTAACCTAGTAGCCAACAAAGAAAAAATTCCTCATCAGCTTTTTGAATTCGCTGCTAACCCAGAACGTTATGAGTTAAACCATCCAGGATCACTTCACGATACTTGGGTTACTTCTTTAACTATTGCTGAAAATCGAAACAAACAACGCCCTTTTAATGCTTCATTATCCATTACTTTAAACTTGCTGGGGCAACACCATGATCGAGACATTGTATTAATTTACAACAATGTTAAATCCTATGAATTAATCGGTCATATCAATGAGTTTAATTACAATGACACTTTTCATGGTGATGTGTTAACTCACGAAATATCGTTGGAAAACTTGCATTATCAACATATTATCGAGTTACGCTCTGGCTCTAAATTCAAAGTTATATTTACAGAGTTTAAAGTAACGGAGTGCGTTTACACATAACGAAAAGCTAATGGGGTCAAATCTTGACTTCATACATTAAAAACCTTCAATGTTTTCTCGCAGCACATATATGACTATCAGATTTAGCTAAGACTTATTCAGCTAAACAACCGTAATTCTTTACGGTTGTTTCTAAACTATTTTTTTACAGCTACATAGCGTAGCTGTGTGCGTAATCTACAATGCGTGCATTTTGGCTTTTTAAGTATTCACGGCCTGCTTTTACACCAAGCTTATGATCTTTACGTAAATCGTCGTTTGTACTGCCTAACAATTTGCTGTGCAGTGTTTCATCTGCAAAAATCTGTATAATTTCTACATCACTAGGCGGGTTTGTCATAAAGTTTAGCTCGTCTAGGTAAGCTTGTTCATGCTGAATTAGGTAGTCGAGCGTTTTTGGGCAGTAACCTGCTGCAGTTGCAAGCGATCTAAGCTTTTGAACCCATGCCGATTGCGCTTGAAAATCAGCGTCTACCGTTCTTATAACCACAATCTTACGCGCGCCACGGTTGTACGCTTCGCGGACTGGTAATGGTGCAGCTAGTCCACCGTCAAGAAAAAAGTCTTCTTGAGGTTCGGTAATTGTATTTGTTTCGTTAGCGGCTTGTGCATTTAGCCAAGGTGTTAATTTAACACCTTGTTTGTACAAAAAGGGTAATGCGCTTGACGCTTTTAATAGCTCGCGCCATTGATGCTCTTCACCCGTTGGTGATAGGTAATACGCTTTTCTGTCACGTGCGTTTGTAGCAGTAATAAGTAACTCACGTTCACCTAATGATGTTTTGGCTGTTTTAAAGTCAATTGCTCTATTTACTTCTTTGGTTTTATCAAAGTACCAGTCTAAATCAACAATGTGTTTGCCCATTAAGCCTCGACCTAGCTGAAAAAAACGTTTATTACGAGACAGCCCTCTAATCAGGCGTTTAGCGTAACCTTTTTGACGAGCTAAATAGCTTGTTAAGTTTTGTGAACCTGCCGATGTGCCAATAAATAAATCAAATGGGTCGTAGTTTTGTTCTAACCACGCATCAAGTACACCTGCGGTGAAAATCCCTCGCTGTCCGCCACCTTCAGCAATTAACGCAACCTTAGGCTGTGCTATTTTAGTTACTGAAGAAGCTGTTGCGCTGTTTAGAGAGTTCACGGGGTACCTGCCTTTAATTTAATAATGTTTGTTTCAATAAATACATTTTATAGAATTAAAGTAATGCCTTAAAATTGATTGTTTAAATCAGTTTGATTGATAAAACAGAACGATAAACCATCTATTAATACACTTAACTAATAGTTACTAATGCGTTTTGTTTTATTTTAAATGTTTAGGCATCACATCAATTAATTTAAATTGTAAATTACTGATTGATGCCACTACTTTAACAAGCCTTAGGTGTACGCTTGCTTAACTAAAATAAAAATGAGTGTTAACGAGTGTATTTAATAACTAAGTAACCTATTTTACTTAGCTATAAAAAACTAAGCCGTTTGTGTATTAGCTTGGCGCTCTAACTTATAGTTTTCTGAGTTTAAGCCTTTTTTCCAATAACCTGATGACACGATATTAGTACGCGGTACAGCAAGCTTACTAGTTAATAGCGTTTTCAGCTCACGTACTAAGCCTGCTTCAAGTGCCATAAATATAATAGGTGGCTGTTCATGTTGCTGTAGTGTGCTTAAGGCATTAGCCATCTCAATCTCTGGCGTTGTAGTTATTAACCAATTGACCTGGCGCGTTGAGTCTAAGCTGATTATATCCGCATCAGTTGGGGCGTGAATAAACGCGTCAATTTTGGCGTTTATTGGCAATTGCTTAACGTAGCCTTTTATAGCGTTTACCGAGGTTAAATCGCCTAGTAACACATAATGTGAGTGCTGGTAATTTTCAAGCTTTTTAGGACCAGGGCCTGCAATAGCTAGTTCATCACCTACTTTGGCAACTTTTGCCCAATTAGTCGCAGGGCCTTGGTGCATATTAATAACAAAATCGAGCGTAATTGCACCATTGCTTTTATTTACATTTTGTATTGTGTACGAACGCATACACGCCGTTTTTAAATTGAAGTCGGCCACACCGTTTTTTGGAATAAGCACTTTTACATAACTGCCAATGTGATCAGAGGTTAAATCTGTAAACTCGTCAGAACCTAAAACTATACGTTGTAAATGTGGGGTTATTTGCTTTGTGCTTAATACTGTTACTTTGCGTATTTTTTTTGTCATATAAATTAACCTCATTGATTAAAAATTACTGCTTTATAAAGCAGATGTTGCACAACGCCCCATTGGTTGATAAAATCAACTATAGCAATTTAATTGACATTGTCAACCATTATGGATTTATTATGTATACCTCATTAGCCAATACATTATTTACTTTAATGCAAAATTATCGCGTTACCATACGCGAAGCGATTAATGCGAGCGAGCTTGGATTAAACGCAATGCACGTACGCTGCTTTCATATCATTGCAACCACAACTCAGTGCACAGCAAACGATATTGTGAATCAAACTCAGCGCGATAAAGCCCAAATAGCACGGTTAGTGAAAGAACTACTTGCGTTAAATTTGATTAATAAAACGGCCAGTGAACACGACAAGCGTTGTTTTATTTTGTCATTTACCTCTGAAGGTCGTACGCTTTATGACAAGCTATTAACTGCCGAACAGCAAGTAAATGCACAAATGTGTAAAAATTTAAACTCACAGCAAATCAATGACTTTTTACACACGGCACAGCAAATGATCAAAAACATGGATTGATCTGCCATTCATTACTTGGCATAACGAATATAAAACACATATACTGTACACTTATACAGTATATGTGTTTTGGTTGTTTATTTATGTTTGTTATTCCTATTTATATAGAAGCAGGTATTTGCGGGTTTGAATCTCCTGCAGCACAATACACTGAGCTTGGCGTTTCCCTTGATGAGCTATTAATAAAGCACCCTGATGCCACATTTATTGGTATTGCGTCGGGTAGCTCTATGCAAGAAGTAGGGATTTTTGAGGGTGATTTACTCGTAGTAGACCGAGCAGAGCACGCTAAAGATGGCGATGTAATTGTGGCTAATTTAAATGGCTTATTTGTGTGTAAGCTACTTGATAAAACAAACGCTCGATTACTATCGGCTTCGCCTTTATATCAACCCGTTAATATTACGCCTAGCGATGAATTTCAGCTTGAAGGCGTAGTCAGTTTGTCAATTCGTATGCATCGCCAAAGCCCTGAGTTACTTTCATGTATGCCTTAGTCGATGCCGTGGCGTTTTATGCCAGCGCCGAGAAAGTATTTGATCCCGCCATTCGTTCAAAACCTGTGGTTGTGCTCACTAATAACGACGGCTGCGTATGTGCGGTATGCCCTATTGCGCGACGTTTAAATATTCCTAAATTTGGCCCTTATTTTAAAGTTAAGCAGTTATTAGAACAAAACAATGTGGTTGTACGCTCTAGTAACTATGAACTATACGCTAATTTAAGCGACCGAATGATGAGTGTGATTGGCCGCTTTTGTGACACCCAGCATATTTACAGTATTGATGAATCGTTTTTGCACTTTAGCGGCTACGAAAACGTTGTAAAAGATTGGCATACTTACGGGCACCTTATTAGACGAACCGTATGGCGAGAAACAAAACTCCCCGTTGGCGTGGGGTTTGGGCCAACGCCTACACTTGCAAAAGCGGCAAATCATGCAGCTAAAAAATTAACAGGCTTTGACGGTGTTGCTGTCATAAATGACGAAGCAAGCCGGCGAGCTATTTTACAGCGCATGGACTGCCAAGATGTATGGGGAATTGGCAAGCGCTTAGCTAAAAAGCTAAAAATAATGAACATAAATACCGCATGGCAGCTTGCCCAACAAAACCCAAAAACTATGCGCCGCGCTTTTAGTGTGGTGGTAGAGCGCACAGTAAGCGAGCTTAATGGCTTAGTATGTTTAAACTGGGATGATGTACGCCAAGATAAACGCGAAATTTACTCAACTCGCAGCTTTGGAGAGCGTATTTATGAACCAACCGCTCTTAAAACTGCTTTAATTAACCATGTCACTATTGTGGGCAAAAAACTAAGAGCCCAAAAGTCGCTAACAAAGCAATTATATATTTTTGCATCTAGCTCATCTCATGAAGATGTATTTTATAAAAAGTCTTATATGTATCAGTTTAGCATGCCAACAAACGATACTTGCGTTATGGCCAATGCGGTGTCTGAGGTGTTTGAAAAAATTTACCAACCTGGCGTGCGGTTTTATAAATGTGGTGTAGGTGCACTAGAGCTTACCGCTGTGCAATTTCAGCAAAGTGACTTATTTGCACCACAACAAGATAACCCAAAGTTAATGGGCTGTTTAGATGCTATTAATACCCGATACGGCAAGGGTATGTTGGGCTTAGCAAGTAGTAAATTAAACGATCGCTGGCATATGAACAGAGATTTTTTATCGCCTCAGTACACAACCCGCTGGCGAGATATACCAAAAATAAAATGCGATTAGCTAATAGTTGATATATTACTGGATAGCTTTTTTAAACTTGCACTCAACACTTGCTGAGCTTAATGTGTAAGTAAGCATGTCGTTAGGTAAAAAACGAATGCTTTGTCGAATTGTTTTTTCGTTTATAGGATCATCACAACGGCTCATTCGTAAGCCATTATCAAGCCCATCACTTTTATATTTTAACGAACTAGTAATAAAGCAAAAGTTTGGCTTTTGTATAGTTTGAGTTCCGTTATGTAATGAGCCAAACACAATTTGTTCACCCAGCTTAAACCCCTCACTTGGGTTACTTGCATTAATTAAACTCAAGTCACTGTTTACGCATAACCCTGAATTAGCAGAAACCACCTTATATGTACCAAGTTTTGATTTTAAAAGGGGTATAAAGCGTGCCTTATTGCTTGGCTCAGCGGCTACGTGGACGCTGACCAAAACAAACATGAATAAAGTCAATTTGATGTGTTTCATTAAGTAAACGTATCCTTATGCGTTAATTATTTTTTTAGTTCGTATACTAAATGGCTTAACTTTATTACATAGCTAAATATAACAGAGATTTACTACTAGAAGACAAGGCTATATAAAAGAAAAAACTAAATTAAGGCATGTAGTTATTAATCACATTTTGAGATACGTTATCGAACAATAAAACGATTTAAAATAATGCGCTAAATTAAGCGCATTACTATAAGATTTACTGCCAATATTTTGAGAATAATTGTGGGTAGGCTTGTTTTAAAAATTTTGCTTTGTCTTTAAAGCGTTTACCTGCGGGTTGATCGCCTGATGGCACGAAGGGTAATTCATCCTCATTGCGCTCTTCATATAATAAGCCGGCGATGAGGTCATACTCGTCAATGTATGGGTAAGGCTGTTCATTTAAGTGATAAACAGGTGTACATAATGCAATGGAGTCGGCATTAACGAGCGCGTTATCAAACACAGTTTTACCGCGTGAAATAAGCCAACATCTAAACTCACTAAAACCATATTCGTCATTGCAGCCTGCCATAACAAATGCAGCGCCAAATAAATCCCATGTAAAACATTTACGCATATTTATGCCAAAAAACTTATCAAATGCAATAAGTTGCTGATCGTCTAAATTGCTTAGGTTTGCTTTAAGGTGGTCGCTTACACTTTGCGGATCAAGGCCTAAGTCGGGTGTAGTCACTAATTCCCAAAAAGCCTGCTCTGATAACGCTGCCATTATAAAATCTCTTTTACTCGGCCAACTTGGCCATCTTCTAATCTCACTTTAATACCATGCGGGTGGTTTGGTGATTTAGTTAATAAACGCTCTACCACGCCTTCGGTTAATGTACCGCTTCGTTGATCTTCTTTTAAAACAATATTAACTACAGTGCCTGGTGATATTTGCGAACGAGAAGGAACAGCCATTATTTAAACCCTAAATATAATTTTTTTAATTATAACGCCCAACTGCAGGCAAACCAACAAAACCCATTTTAATTGGCAAAAAACACGATATGTGTCGGTTTTATCGTCAATTTAATACCCGCTAGTTGATTAATAATTATAGATTTAAGGTGTTCAAACTCAGAATCAGCGTTATTAAGCGCTATAGTATCTTCAAAATAGCAGTTAACTTTTAAAGTGTTAGCTTCGTTATTTAAATCAACAGTGTGGGTAAGGTATGAAAAATCGGTCACTGAGTCTTTTATAGACTCACAGGCTTTAGTCAGCGCTGCGCGTATTTGTTTGTCTCGTTGTTTTTGTGTTTTAGTCATGAGGAGGATTATTTACTTTTTTCTGCTTGTTGTTTTTTAAATTCTTCGTAATTTGAGTCTTGCTCTTTAAGGCACTCATAATATTCTTTATCAGCTTTGTAATTACATTCGTTAAGGCGGGCTGATTGCAATTGTTCAAAGCGTGCGTCAGAACTACACCCGGCTAAAATAGGTAATCCGATTATAAATGCAGCACACACTTTTAATTTATTAATAACCATTAAATTTCCTTACACTATTGCGTTTAAAAAGACGTTAAATTGTGCCGAATATATTGTATATTAGCGCCATAAAAATCTTCGTATTTACAGGACCACTTATTATGATGTCGCAGTTACAAGCTTTGTTTCAGCGTATAGACAAAAGCAAGATATTTCAATCATTTGTTATAGCTGTCATTATTGTTTCTGCCCTTACTGTAGGCGCTCATACCTATAGTCTTCATCCTACGGTTGAGCTTGCACTTAACTGGATGGATATTGGCATAACCGCATTCTTTTTAATTGAGCTGATTATTCGCTTTGTTGCAAGCAAAGGTATAAAAGACTTCTTTTCGAAGGGCTGGAATATATTCGACACCATTATTGTATTGGGTAGTTTATACCCCGCTGCGGGCTCTACAATGCTAATAGCGCGTTTACTACGTATATTTAGAGTGCTCAGGTTAGTGTCGATGATTCCTGAACTTAGACTACTCGTTAACTCCTTGCTTAAAGCAATCCCTCAAATGGGCTACATAGCTCTGCTTATGTTTGTTATTTTTTATATTTACGCCGCTATGGGCAGTATGATGTTTGCTGACATTAACCCCGTGCTTTGGCAAGATGTGTCTATTTCAATGCTAACGCTATTTAGAATAGCGACCTTTGAAGATTGGACCGACATAATGTACGAAACAATGGCGGTGTATGAGCTAAGCTGGATTTACTACCTGACCTTTATATTTTTAACCGCCTTTGTATTTTTAAATATGATGGTTGGCGCAATTTTAGAAGTAATGGGTGAAGAACACCGAAATGCACGAGAAGAACAGGCCGATAACGACTCGCTTCCTGCAACACAAGGACAAGTTAACGAATTACAAGCGCAAATAGCAGAGTTAAAAACATTGCTGAGTAAAAAGTAACAGTTTAAGCCTCACAAAATATGTTTGTGGGGCTTAAAACTCAAATAGCCTGTTACTCATCTGATGTATTTTCTACTGTTTCAAACGAGATGACGTCGTCCACTTCCATTTTAAACGCCTCTAAAAACGCATTTTTTAATACTGATACCACTGCCTGAAACGTAGATATATCGGTGTTGTTTAATGTGCCGTCGATCGGTATACGCGCAGCAACTAACTCAGATTCATCATTTTCAAGTAATTCGCTGAGTATATCTATGCTGCCTTCAAAAATAGCAGTGAACAGTCCGTCGTCGTCTTTTTCTATATCTTCACGCCACGAAAAAACACTCAAGTTATAAACACCGGCCTTTGCATAGCCGTTTAAAACATTGTCTTTTGCAGCAAGCTCCATTGCCCCATCAATGCCTCCTGCTTCAATGTCAAACGGGGTGTACACTTTAAAAACCGTTTCTAGGTGTTTAACCGAAAAACGTTGAACCTCTACATTAAAGTCAAAGTTTGCTTTTTCACTAAATGGGTCTAATTGACCTTTAAGAGACAATGCAGCTTCGCCCATTAAATCCCCTTCTACGTTTAACGAAGTCACTAACGTTTTTGTGAGGTTTTTAGCATTGGTTATGTTATTAATATTTGCATTAATATTTGAGATATAGGTAGGTTTATCACCCTCGCTGGTGGCATTAACTAACGAAACTTTACCGTTATGAATACTTAAAGTGTCAATTGAAAAAGGGACTAAATTATTAGCAAGCCCTATCCAGGTTGTTTCGTTTTTAACTTGTTTATTTTGCTCCGTTTTATTAGGGGCTTTGTCGTAAACCACAATTTGAGGATGCGTAAATTGCATATTTGTCACTAAATTCCCTTTCAGTAGTGCTGACCATGAAAGCGAAAAATTGAGTGTTGCAACGCTAAGTAGTGGTTTAGCCGCTAAATTATCCTCTTTTGCATAAATTTTTATGCCGTCAATAGCATACGCACCGCGGTACAAATATAAATCAACGTCACCTACGTGGCCTGTTATTCCCTGCGTGTCTTTAATTTGTTGATTAACATAATATTGAATAACATGGGGCGCACCAACACGGAATATTAATAAAAGCACAATGATTAAAACAAAACCAGTAAACCATTTAGCTCGAGTAACCTTTGAAATTAACGCCATATAACCATCCTTATTTGTGTAATTATGAGCATGACAATGTGTAAAAACTACACAAAAATAAGCACAACTGCGCTGTTAAGTACTTAAATTACTGGGTGCACGCAAAATACTATTTTAACTTTTGCAATGGCTATGCCACACAGGAGGTTATTTAAAAGCCACAAAAGAGTGTAAAAGGAAGGAATAAAAACTAAAAAGGGTTAGCACTATGCTAACCCTATAAAATAAACAAATTAAAAAACTAAAATTACTCAGCGTCTACAATAATGCGAAGCATACGACGAAGTGGCTCTGCTGCACCCCATAAAAGCTGATCGCCCACTGTGAATGCGCTAATATATTTAGGTCCCATAGCAAGCTTACGAATACGTCCCACTGGGATACTTAGCGTGCCTGTTACTTTAACCGGCGTTAAATCGGTGGATGTAATATCACGCTCATTTGGGATAACCTTAACCCACTCGTTGTGCGAAGCTAATATTTCTTCTATTTTCTCTACGCTTATATCTTCGCGTAATTTAATAGTCATTGCTTGGCTATGACAACGCATTGCGCCAATACGAACACATAAACCATCAATAGGTACAGGCTGCTGAGTAGAGCCTAAAATTTTGTTAGCTTCAACTTGTGCTTTCCATTCTTCCTTTGATTGTCCACTTGGCATAGGCACGTCAATCCATGGGATCAAGCTACCTGCTAATGGCACGCCAAATTGATCTTGTGGTAAATCGCTTGAAGCCATTTTTTCACTGACTATTTTATCAATTTCTAAAATAGCTGAACTTGGGTTATCGAGTTGCTGAGCAACACTTGAATGAATAGCGCCCATTTGTGAAATCAGCTCTTTCATATTGCGTGCACCCGCACCCGAGGCTGCTTGATAAGTCATAGGGCTTACCCATTCAATAAGGTCTTTCTCAAACAAACCACCTAAAGCGAGTAGCATTAACGACACAGTACAGTTACCGCCAACAAAGGTTTTAACGCCTTGCTCTAAACCTTGAGTAATGACATCTTTATTTACAGGGTCAAGCACAATAATGCTGTCATCACTCATACGAAGTGCAGAAGCTGCATCAATCCAGTAACCATCCCACCCCGATTCACGAAGTTTTGGGTAAACCGCTTTGGTGTAATCGCCCCCTTGACACGTAACAATAATATCCATTTTTGAAAGTTCAGATACATCGCTTGCATCAAGTAGCGGTTTTGCATCACCCGCTAAATCAGGACCAAGTTGTCCGGCTTGTGAGGTAGTAAAAAAAGTGGTGTCTATATTGGCAAAATCATTTTGTTTTTCCATACGCTCTAATAACACAGAGCCAACCATGCCACGCCAACCGACCAAACCTACTTTTTTCATTGTTTTATCCACTGTTTTGTTCATAAAAGATGCCTTAATACATTAAAAATTAAATTCATTGCGTGAGATTCAATTTTCAAGTTAACAAACTAACACTGCTAGACGGCTAAAACTAGTTAATAAAACAGAACTTAAAAATTTTTCATGCGAAATTAAGGTATAAAAAAAGCCCTGTATTTAATACAGGGCTTATAGCGCGAATGTACAAGGTTTAACGCAAGCTAAAATTAAAATTCATAACTATAGCTTAAGCTAAACTCGGTGCCTGTTTCTTGGCCCCAAAGGGTTAACCCTTCTTGCTCTATTTGTTTTTCTTGGCCTAGAATATTCTTCACTTTAAAATTAACTTTAGAGTTAAAGTTAGGAAAGTAAGAATAAACTAAATCAAGTGAGTGAAATGACTTTTCTTCAGCATCTTCATTCCCACGCGTACCTGGTACGATAATTCGCGGCCCAAACACATTGTAAATAACCGATGTTGAATGAAAACCGTCATCTGAATCGTAACCCATTTGTAAGTTAGCAACCCATTCAGAGTGGCCTACTAAACGGCGTTTGTTGTTAGTAACAATATTTGAAACGGTATCGGCTTCGAGTGCTTCTTTAAGTTGCGTTTCAAATAATGAATCAACATTATCTGAGTCATTTATACCTAAATTGACGCTCGAATCAGATAGCGTTACGTTACCCGACAAAAATGCAGACGACCAATCTTTATTAATAAAACCAAAGTCAGTTAAAAAATCTACCTCAATACCCGATAGCTTACCCGACTGCGCATTAGCCGTAAGTAATTGCGGAGACGCACCACCTACACCTGCAAGTTCAACCATTTCAATTGGGTTTTCTATGTCCTTGTAAAACAATGCAACTGACAGGTTATTACCTGTTGCCATGTACCACTCAAACCTAAAATCAATATTCGTTAGCTCAGAGCTTTGCAAGCTAGGCGAACCACGAACCAAAAATTCAGTCAGCGGGTCAACAAAGAACGAGGTACTTACATCACGTAAGTCTGGGCGAATAGTGGTTTCACTCACGTTTAAGCGAAACTGCATTTCTTCATCCATGATGTACGTAACAGCAAGTGATGGAAAAAAAGTATCTTCGTTAATGACAACATCTTGAATTTCTTCAAGCGTGTTTTCGAATAAGTTTGAATGTGCCTGATAACCAATTGATACTTGTTTGAAATCTTCCCAGCGAACACCGCCAGTAATACGCCATGTATTTTCAAAAAAGTAGTCAGCCATAAAGTAATAGGCATCTAACTTATGCGCTGCGCTGTATTTGTCACCGTCAGTTGTGCCATCATCAAAAATACCTGAACCCGTAGCACTTGTGTAAAACGCGTCGTTTGATGTGTTTGCATCAGCAAAAATATCGCTAATGTTATTACCAAACGTAAACTCATCGCTTATACCACGGTGCGTTATGCCAAATTTAACATTGCTTGCATCACGTTTTTTTTCTGAAAAGTCACCGCCAATTTTAAGTTCGAGCTCGTAGCCGTCCCCATAAAAAGGTAACCCCATGTTCCAACCAAATGTTTCTACGTCATCGTGAAGTACCTGGTATTCACGCGTAATATTAGTTGCTGCAACATCTTGAAGCTGCTCTGACTCAAATACACCGTCGTTATAGTTTTGTTGAAAAACAAC
Organism: Pseudoalteromonas sp. ESRF-bin5; assembly: GCF_002632075.1. Classification (NCBI taxonomy): domain Bacteria; kingdom Pseudomonadati; phylum Pseudomonadota; class Gammaproteobacteria; order Alteromonadales; family Pseudoalteromonadaceae; genus Pseudoalteromonas; species Pseudoalteromonas sp. ESRF-bin5. The sequence goes on from NZ_NTLW01000148.1 coordinate 18,384, forward strand.
ATCTAAACCACCTGGTGCGTTACGGTTAGCTCTACTTAAGCCACCATACCAATCAAAGAATAAATTATTTAGCTCTGGAAAGTTATGCGTGCCTTTAAGCTGAGAAGAAAACATTTCACGTTCTTCGTAGCTAATATCAACACGGCGAAGCTCAGTAACACCCTCTTCGGTTTCATTGGCATCATAATAGTTACGATTACGAACCCGATCGCTCATATCGTGTAATGCAATGTTAGTCAGCTCAAATCGATGGTTTGAGTTAAACTCATAGCCAAGGTTTAACGTTCCGCTCCAGCGAACATTTTGTTCAGTCGATGTACCATCGTAATATTGTGCAAAACATTTGTTCTCACAACCCAAACTACCTAGGCTTGAACCACTTTGTTCTTGAACAACTTCCCATTCGTTGTCATAAGAAACAGCCGCAAGCACACCAAAGGTACCTATTTCGCTTTCTAGTCTGTCGCCCACGGCAACAGAAAAGCTCATAGCTGGGTCAACATCTTCCTTGCTAATGCCTACATTCCAATCAAGCGATTGAATAAGTTTTTTACGCTCTTCAAGCGTAGAATTAATATTGCCTTCAAGGCCTGCGTCGCTGGTAAGTGCGGTAGTAAATACATTAGATAGCGCACGTGTGCCATCATCACGGCCCATCCAGTCATCATCACCGCCTTCGTAAAAGTAGCCAGAATCACTATTTGACGTGTTATACGATGAGCCTACTTGTACTTTAAATAAAAAGTCAGACGGAATAGACTTGGTACGAATGTTTACATTACCACCACCAAAATGCGCAGGCATATCTGGTGAAAATGATTTTTGTACACTTAAGCTTTCGATTATTTCAGATGGAAATAAATCGAGTGGCACAACCGAGCGAGTAGGATCGGGGCTTGGTACATACATGCTATTTAATTGTGTACTTGAGTAACGCTCACCTAAACCACGCACATATATAAATTTACCATCAACTAAGGTTAAGCCTGTAACACGGCGAAGAGCCGATGCAGCATCACCATCGCCGGTGCGTGAAATTTGGTCGGCACCCATAATATCAGCAACAAACGCCTGATTTTGGCGTTCTTGCAGTACTGCACCTGCGCTCCCTTTGAGTCGTTGCCCTACTGCAACCACTTCTTCTATTTCTTGCTCTTGAATGTCGGCTTCTGCAGCAGCAGTATTTACCGACCAACCAAATAGTGCAGCCAGAACGGCGCAATTTAATGTTGATAAGGCAAGTTTAGAGGGTTTATAAGAATTCATTTTTATACTCCGAAACAAAACAAGACATTAGCCGGGCTTTCGCCCGGCCTAAAGCGTTTAAGGTTAAAGACCTACTTTTACCCAACCCGCTGTCCAGTCTGTTTGTGCATCCATTGCACCAATGTAATCTACTGTATCAAAGTAGCTATCTAGGCTAGAAGAATCAAAACCTGCACCGAGTAGTAATGATTCACTTGAAGGCATGTAACCGTTACTCGCTAGTGCAAGGCTTGCAGCTGTTTGAACTGAGTTACCAGCTTGACCTAAGAACCAAGACTCAACATTGCCATCACCAATTGCTTGAGTACCAAAGTTGTTAGTTGTTTCACACGCAACCACTGAGTGAGTGATAGTAAGTGAACCGTCTTCGGCACGTGGTGCTGAATCAGAACCTACACGTAAACAGTTTGCGTAATCTGCGCCACCCGTTACCACTACGTTTTTAAGTATGCCCGCAGTACCTGCACGTAAGCGAATACCGTTTACGCCTGCGTCACCAATAATGGTTACATTAGAGATAGTAGGCATAGTAAGCGGTGATGCATCTGAATCAAATTCAGAGTTATCAGCTTCAATCGCGTTATCGCCCTCAGAGCCTGATTGTTTAATAAGTACGTATTGCGCTTTACCCGTCCAACCAAATGACCAATCTAAAGAGTCGTCACCAATATTTGTAAGCACTAAGTGGCTGATGTTTGCTGTGCCACCGAAAAACTCTACGCCGTCATCTAGGTTTTCATGAACGTGGATGTAATCTAGCTCTGTTTGGCTACCTACACCAGCAAGTGATATACCGTTAAGTTCATCACCATTACCTAAAGTTTTGCCGGCTTGTTTTACAGCAACATACTTTAATGTACCTGAGTTATCTTCTGGGTCATTACCACCAAATTGGCCAGCATCACCTTCAGCAGATACACCACAGTTTGCAAGTTCATCAGCGGTTGCTTCACCTTCTTGGTCGCCACATGAGTTAGCCGGTGCATTACCTAATAATACTAAGCCGCCCCATTGGCCAATCGTTGTTTCGCCACCCGTTACATCTTGAATAGACGTCATGGTGATTGGCTGAGTTGCTGTGCCTACGGCCTCAATTTTTGAACCACGACGAACAACTAAAAAGTCATCACCCGATTCACCAATTAATGTTGTACCAAACTGAACATACAATGTTGTGTTATCTGCTCGGTCATTACCAACAGCTGTACGTCCTTTTAAAATCCAATGTGCATCATTTGTTAGTGTTACATCAGCTGTGAATACCACATCTGAATTTAACTGATAAACAGGCTTATCGGTAATAGCTGGGAAACTTGCAGACACATCTGTTGCTAGCCCTTGCTCTAATGCGTTTTGGATATCAGTTGGGAAGCTAGGTTTAATAGCAACGGTCCAGCCTTCCATCCAATTATTATCACCGTCAAACGCACCAATGTAATCGGTTTTAGTGAAGAACGAATCAAGGCCAGAGGTATCAACACCTGCACCTAGTAAAGGTGAACTTGACTTAGGTGTATATCCATCAGTTGCTAAGCTTAGGTTTGCAGCCGTGAGTGTTTGGTTGCCTGTTTGGCCTTCAAACCACGATTGAACGTTACCACCAGCAATCGCTTCGCTACCGAAGTTATTATCTTCATTACAGGCTACTACTGAGTTTTCAATAGAAAGCTCACCCGATTCTGCATTAGCTACCGAGTCCGAACCTACACGTAAACAGTTTGAATACCCATCTGGGCCAGTGATAACAACATTACGAAGCACACCCGCTGTACCTGCACGTAAACGAACACCGTTAGTACCATCTGCACCTACAATAGTTACGTTAGAAATAAGTGGCTTAGTCAATGGCGTTGCATTTGAATCAAATTCAGAGTTATCAGCTTCAATGGCATTATCGCCTTCAACAGCACTTTGTTGAATGTAGATATTTTGTGCACGACCTGTCCAACCAAACGACCAGTCAAATGCGTCATCGCCAATATCAGTCAGTACAATGTTACGTACGTTTACTGTACCACCAAAAAACTCTACACCGTCGTCTAGGTTTTGGTGAACCTGGATATATTCAACCTTAGTTTGTGAACCTACACCAGCAAACGAAATACCGTTTAGTTCATCGCCATTACCCAGTGTTTTACCAGCATGTTTTACAACAATGTAACGAAGAACACCTGAGTTATCATCGCTGATATCACCACCAAACTGACCTGCATCACCTTCTGCCGATACACCACAGTTAGCCAGTTCTTCTGGTGTAGTCTCACCTTGTTGGTCGCCACAAGAGTTAGCAGGAGCATTACCTAGTAATACTAAACCACCCCATTGGCCAATATTTGTTTCGCCACCCGTTACATCTTGAATAGATGTCATAGTAATAGGTGCTGTTGCATTACCATTAGCGTTAATTTGTGAACCACGGCGAACAACTAAGAAATCGTCACCAGTTTCACCGATAAGCGTAGTGCCCGCTTGAACGTAAAGTGTGGTTGCATCTGCGCGATCGTTACCAACCGCAGTACGGCCATTTAAAATCCAATGTGCATCGTTTGTAAGCGTTACATCGGCTGTAAATGTTGTATCTTGTGTTAAACGGTAAACAGGCTTATCGGTAATTTGTGGAAATTCACTTGATACATTAGTCGCTAAACCTTGATCCAACGCATTTGAAATATCGGTTGGAAAGCCACCATTAATACCTACTGTCCAACCTTCCATCCAGTTAGTTGTACCATTAAATGCACCAATTTGCCCATTGGCAATAAGCGGTGAACCCGTCAGTGGTGTGTAACCATTATCAGCAAGCATTAAATCTGCTGGAGTTAGCGTTTGGTTGCCGTCTTGAGCTTCAAACCATGATTTAACATCGCCGCCATTAATCGCTTCACTACCAAAGTTGTTAGCTGTTGTTTGACATGCAACAACTGAATTAGTGATAGTTAATGTACCGTCTTCTGCGCGTGGCACAGAGTCTGAACCCACACGTAAACAATTTTCATAAGTAGCTGGACCCGTTACGAATACATTACTTAATGCGCCCGCAGTGCCTGCACGTAAACGAATACCGTTGTTACCTTCAGCACCTACAATTGTTACGTTTGAAACGGTTGGCATTGTAAGTGGTGTTGCACTTGAATCAAACTCAGAGTTATCTGCTTCAATCGCATTATCACCCACGTTTGCAGCTTGTTGAATGTATACGTTAGTTGCAGAGCCTGTCCAACCGAACGACCAGTCAAGTGAATCATCGCCAATGCTGGTTAATACAACATTGCTTACATCAACTGTACCACCGAAAAACTCGATACCGTCATCAAGGTTTTCGTGTACTTGAATGTAATCAACAGTTGTTGCAGAACCTACACCGGCAAACGAAATACCGTTTAGCTCATCGCCATTACCCAGAGTTTTACCTGCTTGCTTAACGATTAAATACTTTAATGTACCTGAGTTATCATCTGCAACATCGCCACCAAACTGGCCGGCGTCACCTTCAGCAGATACACCACA